>CAZTNL010000042.1:0-11194 GCA_964614885.1 uncultured Calditrichaceae bacterium
GTAAGGCTCCTCGTGCTCGAGGCTCTGCAGTTTCCCGGCTTCGAGCTTCCGGTTGTAATCGGCGATATTGCGCACACCGGCACGCGCCAGGATTTCGTAACGGCTGTCCATAAGAATGGTCATGCTGCGCAGCACGGAAATTGCATTCTCGGCCGAGGTGACCACCTCTTCGTTGAGGTCTTCCTTGTAAATCAGATGGTGGTGGCGCAAATCATTGTAGACGGTCAACTCCAGCCGCTTAGGGTCGATCATCACGAACTGCACCTGCGTCGGATGCGCCTTGTACAGAATGCTGGCGATGATGCTGTTGAGGCAGACACTCTTGCCCGAACCGGTGGCGCCTGCGATGAGCAGATGCGGCATCTTGTCGAGCGAGGTCACGAAAGGCTGGCCCGAGATGGTTTTTCCGAGCGCGATGGTCAGCGGCGACTTTGAACTTTGAAACGCTTTCGAACTCAGAATCTCCCGCAGATAGACCATCGATGGCTCGCGGTTCGGGATTTCGATGCCGACCGCGCCTTTGCCGGGCACGGGCGCTGCGATGCGGATCCGTTTCGCCCGCATACCGAGGGCCAAATCATCGGCCAGCCCGACGATGCGGCTGATTTTCACGCCCGCCGCCGGTTCAACATCGTAGCGGGTTACCACCGGCCCCGGATTGATTTCCGTCACGCGCCCCTCCACGTTGAACTCGAGCAGCCGGTCTTCCAAAATCTGGGCGTTGGCGTTGAGCTCATCCGGGGAAACATCCCGCGCATCGACACTCGGTGCGTCGAGAATGTCGATGGGCGGATTCTTGTAACGGCTGGTCGGAACGATCTCCGGCTCCTCGTCGCCGGTCAGTTGCAGCTCCGCAGGCACTTCGCTCGGGGTTTCCGGGGAAATTTTCTTGATTGGGATCTTCCCGCGGGCGGCCGTCTCTTCCTCTGCGTTTACTTCGGGCGGGCCGCCGTTTGTGGCCGGTTCCTCCGGCACTCCCTCCCATTCAAAATCGCGCGCCAAATCGCGGCGCTGTTTCTTTCTTTTCGATTTCTTCTTCGCCTGGCGGAATCGATTTCTGAGTCTTTCCGTGGTCCAGCTGAACCAATCGAGAACCCGGGTGATGGCATCCGACAGACTGAGCCGCGTCGCGCCGATGACCGTGATCGTGATCAGCGACATCAGGACGATGATGCTGCCCGCCGCGCCCATAAATCCAAACATCTTTTCGGCGATAACCCCGCCGACCGCTCCGGAAAGCGAGTAGCCGATGTCGCTGCCGTTGTGCCCCAATACGGCGGGAATGGCCAGAATGACAGAGGTATAGAGCGCGAAAGCCAGCAGGTAGCCGGCCGGCCGGAGAGCTTTCGTCAGCGGATTTCGCAGCAGCAGCGTCCAGCCGATCAGAAAGACGATCAGCGGCAGAACAAGGGACGAATAACCGATTCCGAGCTGAATGAGGTAATAGGCAATGTAGACGCCGGCGGAACCGAGACTGTTGTGAACCCGGCCGTTGGGAAGATTCGTCGGCTGCTCCTGCGGGTCGTAGGTGATGAGACTGATGAGCACCAACACGGCCAGGGTCATGAGCAAAATACCCAGGATCTCGACCTTTTTGGAGCGCTCAACAGCTTTCTTGCGTGCCATGAACTCTACCTCCCGGTATGAAGGTGATCGGGAACTTTCGCTGCGCCAGCCTCGCTGATTCGGCTCAGCAACAGCCGCGCCCGACTTTCGATATCCGTTGCCGTGAGAAGGTCGGAAATCACCGCAACGCCGTCCGCGCCCGCGGCGATGACCGGCGCGACATTGTCGGCGGTAATACCGCCGATGGCGATGAGCGGGCTATCGGTTTGCGGGCGCAATTCTGCAACAAGGCTTACACCCGCGGCTGCTAAATGCGATTTTGTCCGCGTCGGGAAAATGGCGCCGACGCCATAGTACGAGGGGTTTCCTCCCACCATCTCTTGAAACTCCTCCGTGTTGTGAACCGAAACACCGATGATCGTGTCCTTGCCGGCAATCTCGCGCACGATCTCCGGCGCCAAATCCTCCTGGCCGACATGCACCCCGTCGGCGCCGGCAACCAGCGCCACATCGGCGCGGTCGTTGATGATGACCGGCACGCCGTGCTTTCTGCCGAGCGCGCAAACCTGGACGGCATCCTCGAAGAAACGGCGGGTGTCATCCGACTTATCCCGGACTTGCAGCACGCCGGCGCCGCCACAAATCAGCGCTTCGGCAACTTCTGCAACATCGCGCCCCGCTAAAGAGGGCCGGTCGATAATCGCGACCAGACGCCAGTCAATTTCTGACGGTTTCACGCTGTGCCTCCCTCAGAGTGACGGTCGTCTCCGGCCGGCAGGCCCACCCAGCCGGTCAGTACGGGCGCTGGTAAAAAGGCGTCTTCACGATCTCCGCGGCCAGACTCTTGCCGCGTACAGACAGCTCGATGGCGGTGCCGACCTGATTGTGCGGCACGTCGATGTAGGCAATTCCCAGCCCTTTGCCGAGGCAGGGCGAGAAGGTGCCGCTGGTTACCACACCGATTTCATTCCCATCCCTGAAGACTTTGTAGCCATGCCGCGGGATACCGCGGTCTTTGAGCTCGAAGCCGACGAGCTTGCGTTTCGGTCCCGCTTCCTTCACTTTGACTATCGCGTCCCGACCGATGAACTCGCCTTTGTCTACCTTGGTTATCCAGCCGAGCCCGGCCTCGATGGGATTGGTCGTCTTATCGATGTCGTTGCCGTAGAGGCAATATTTCATTTCCAGACGCAGCGTGTCGCGCGCGCCCAGCCCGACTGGCTCGATTTCAAACTCCGCGCCCGCTTCCATGATCGCGTTCCAGACTTTTACCGACGATTCGCTCGGCACGCCGACCTCGAAGCCGTCTTCACCGGTATAGCCGGTGCGGGCGACAAACCCCTTCACCCCGGCGATCTCCCCCTCGGCGAACCAGTAGAACCGGATACCGGACAGGTCGAGCGCAGTGAGTTTCTGCAGGGTGGCGTAGGCATGGCGGCCCTGTACGGCGAACAAACTGATCTCGTCGCTGCGGTCTTCCATCTGAACCCCATCCGGCAAGTGCTGCCGCATCCAGTCGTAGTCCCTTTGCCGGTTGCCGGCGTTGACGATGGTCATGTAGCGGTCATTGTAGCGGTAGAGAATCAAATCGTCGACCATGCCGCCGTCCTCATAGCACATCGCTGTGTACTGCGCCTGATACGGCTCGATGCGCGTCACATCGTTCAGCGTCATCTTTTGCAGATACGCTGCGGCGGCCGGACCGCTGAAGTAAAATTCACCCATGTGCGAAACATCAAAAATACCGACGGAGTGGCGCACCGCGAGATGCTCTTGCGTGATCCCTTTGTATTGAACCGGCATCATGTACCCGCCAAACTCAACCATCTTGCCGCCCAGCTTCACATGGACATCATACAGTGCCGTTTTCTTCGCTTCCACTGTCGTTTTCCTCTCATTCGTCTGTTCTGAACAATTTGTATGGCCTTACCTGAACAATTCATACGCGCTAACTGCACAGGATCATTCCGTGCATCGAACCACTTCCGCGTTACGGGAAATGCCAAAGCAC
This sequence comes from uncultured Calditrichaceae bacterium, assembly GCA_964614885.1. Classification (GTDB taxonomy): domain Bacteria; phylum Zhuqueibacterota; class Zhuqueibacteria; order Oceanimicrobiales; family Oceanimicrobiaceae; genus JAJDAG01. Next base: position 3,578 of record CAZTNL010000042.1, read on the forward strand.
CTCACTCCTTGCGCATTCTGCCCGAAGCGTCGTGGCCGCTATCTGCGTTGACTTTCGACTCCGCTCAAAGCTTAGCCAGCGCTGCCGCCATCCGTTCCAGGCCGAGCCCGATATTCTCGATCGAATTGGCATAGGAGAAGCGCAGATAGCCGGCGCCGTACTCGCCGAAGGCCGTGCCCGACAGAATCGAAACCCCGGCTTCCTGCAGCAGATACTCCTCCAGCTCCTCCGAGCTGCGGCCGATTTCCTTCACGTTGGGGAAGGCATAGAACGCACCCTTCGGTTCGCGGCAGCTCACGCCGGGTATCTTGTTCAGGCCGCTGACGATAAAGTCGCGGCGCTCGCGGAACTTCTCCACCATGGCGTCGACCTCCGCGGTCGGGCCGCGCAAGGCTTCGATGGCTGCGTACTGCGAAAACGTCGCCGTGCACGAGTTGCTGTTTATCATCAGCTTTTCGACTTTTTCGGCCAGCGGTTTCGGCATGACGCCCCACCCGAGGCGCCACCCGGTCATGGCATAGGTCTTGGAGAAGCCGTCGAGGAGCACGGTCTGCTCGCGCATGCCCGGCAGAGCGTACAGGCTCTGGTGCTCGCCTTCATAAATAATATTCTTGTAGACCTCGTCCGACAGCACCAAAATGCCGCGCTCTTTGGCGACCTCAGCGATCGTCTCGATGTCTTCCCGCGTCAGAATGCCGCCCGTCGGGTTGGCCGGCGTGTTCATGATGATCAACTTGGTCTTGTCGGTCACCAGAGAGCGGAACTGGTCCGGATCGAAGCGAAAGTCCTTCTCCTCCAGCAATGGCAGCGGTACGGGCTTGCCGCCGACAAACTTGATAACGGATTCGTAAATGGGAAAACCGGGATTCGGATAGATAACTTCGTCGCCGATGTCGATGCAGGCCATCATTACAAAATACATGATCGGCTTGGCGCCGGGCGTAACCACAACTTCTTCCACCACGGGACGCACGCCGCGACGGTTGGCGACTTCATCGACGATCGCCTCGCGCAAAGGCCGGATGCCGGCCGCCGGTGAGTAGTGCGTTTCGCCGCGACGGAGCGCATCCACGCCGGCCTCGATGATGTGTTTCGGCGTCGGAAAATCCGGCTCGCCGATCTGAAGATAGATGATCTCCCGGCCCTGGGCTTCCAACGCCTTGGCACGCGCCATCACTTCGAACGCGGTTTCGGTGCCCAGACGGGACATTCTTTGTGCAAATTTCATTGCTGCCTCTCCAATCCACTCGATGATATTTGTGACTGAAAACAGCCGTTTCTCAAGAGTTCAAAGCGCGAAAAGGTAAGGAAAAAATGCCCAAGAGTCAAGCGCAGAGGGGCAAAATCAGGCGGCAAGCGGCCGGCGCACACCAGAAACTTCCACGGGGACGCTACTCGCTCCAGCGCCGTTCCAGGCCGGACACCTGCCAGCCTCCCGCCACACCCTTTTTCAGCAGGAGCGTGAATCCACTGCTGGTCGTAAGCGGCCCGCGATAGGACACGTCGATGGTTGCCTCCTCCCGGCCGAAGAATTGCGGATCCCCGAGATACAGGTTATCCACCGGCAGGGAAACGTTGCAAAGAATCCTGCAGCGGTGGTTGCTAAACGATTGCGTCCGGCCGTCCACGGACAATACGCTAATGACCGCCGCGGTGTCCTGCAGAATCTTCTCCGGCAGAATGAACTCCAATGCCACCTGCCGCAGGGAATCATTTCGGGAACGCGCCCGCGCAGTGCTGGCGAGAGGGTCCGGATCACGGCTGTCCGGCAGGCCGTCCGCGTCGCTGTCAGACTGCTGCGCATCGAGGCCCCAGAAAATTTCACGGATATCCGGCAGGCCGTCGCCGTCGGAATCGGCCGTGAGCTTTTGCAGGTCGAGCCGCACCAGGCCCGGGCCTTTGCCGAAGTAGGGCAGAGCCAGCGAACGTCGATTGTCATAGCCCAGATAGAGATTCCCTTCCGCGTCGACAAGAAGAAACTGCTCCGCGGAAATCCTGGGCAAACCTGTGAAATAGCGGCGATTGTTGAGCCAGTCCAGAATGAAAACGCGACGCAGAGAATCGGCCTCGACAACATAGTGCGAAGCGCGGGGGCGCGCAAACCGCGTTCCAGGGCCGGAATCGCGCGCAGCATCGGGCGTCCTGCCGGAACGCATGGTCGGGACGATTTGCCAGCGGCCGCCATAAGCGCCCGCAAAGACCCGGGCCGAGGAGACGCTACCGGTTGCCACTGCGATACGGAACGGACGACGCTGGTCTTTCCAGATAAAATCGACAGCGGCCACCGTGGCATCGCCCGCAACACCGGCGATGCGCTGCGGCGGCTCCCAATCGACGAGATTCTCCGAACGGGAAATAAACAGCGCGGTCTGTTCTCCGCTGTCGGCTGGCCGCTGGAAAATGCAGTAGAATTGATTTCTTGCGTAGGTAAAACCGGCATTCCTGATGTCGGCGCGTTCGCCAAACGGGAGCTGGATATACGCTCCTTGGGGGATGTCAAAAACCTCGGCGCGAAGCGGTGGGCGTGGCCGGACAAACTCCCGCGTCGCCCGGTTGCAGCCGGCCTGGAAGCAAAAAATCAACGCGATGAGCAAAATCCCCCCGGACATTCTCAATGCCTCTGCACAAGTGAGTGTGTGGCTACTCGAAAGCCATGCTGGCGAAGGTCACCGTGGAATGCTCGTTATCCACTTCGGTATCCGAATGGTTGAGCAGTTGGCCCCGTTTTGCGTCCATGGCTTCGAGCATAGTGTAGATTGAAGAGTAGCCACACACGCGGTAGCGGTCTTCGTGCTCCGTCACCATTCGGGAAAAATTCGCCGCATCGGCGCTTTCGATAACCTCGATCATCTTTGTATCGAACGCTTTAACCTTTTGCAGGAAGGCGTCGTCCGGTGCGACTTCATCCCCGTAGCGCAGTCCGACGTGGCAAAAATCGACACTGGCAAGCAGACAAACGCGCTTGCCCGACTCGGCGATGGTACGCCGGAGGGCCGCGGTAAACTCTTCGACAATCTTCTTCTCGCGGGCGAAACGCGGATCGCTCGAGGCATGGTAAGAAAAAGAACACAGCAGCGGCACAAAAGTAAAATCGCGACCGTCTTTATAGAGCTGCTCGTACAGATACTTCAGGAAAACGAGCTGGAACTCGATGACGTGCTCGGATTTGTGCGGCAGCGGTTCGCTGTTGGCGATCCGGGGATAGTTGGCTGTCAGTTGTTCGATGAAGCCCCTGTCGCAGCGGGCCAGGCCGAGCGGCGTCTCGAAATCTTTGGCCACGGTCGAGTACAGGTCGCGAAGCCCTGAGTGGCCAGTGCCCAGAATGACAAAGCAGTCGGCCCCGGCAGACTCCGCCAGCGCCCGGTAGGCGTGCGAGTAGCACGGGCCGCCCGCGCGAATGTCGATATGCGGCGCCAGCAACCCTTTGAGCGCCCTGCCATTCGCGCCGTCCGGCAAGCCGGCGCCCTCTTTGTCGCGGAAGAAACCGTCGATCTGCGCCATCAGCTTCTCGGGTTCCGCCGCGTAACTCTGGCCCGCATGCGCCGCCGGTCGGGCGGGAAGGCTGAGGAACGCCTGTTTGATTTTCGACAGTTGCGCATCGAAATAGTCGTTTTCCAGATAAAGATGCTCGTTCAGATGGGTGACGATTTCCCGCAGCTTGTGCTCCGGCAGGAACTGTCCGAAGGCTTTGGTGTACTCCGTCTGCAAATCGAGGAGCGAGTGGCTGCCGTCAAAAAAGCGCAGCAAATAGAAGGCGTCGGGCGACAGCACCAACGTTTCCTCGGAAATGCCGCTGGGATCGCGCACGGCAATCATTTGGCCATGTTCGGTCTCAACCGGAAAAGCATCGACGTAGCGTAGTTTGGGATGATCCATATCCTGTCTCAAATCTCCTTTCGTTCCTTCGGGGGAATAACGCAAATGAAGCCCAGCGCCTCATCATACTCATTTTCAAACTGATGTGTTTCGTTCGGTTCCACATATATCGCGTCGCCGAAAGAGATATCGAACCAGCGCCGGCCGAGCAGCACCCGGCCCTTGCCGCGCACGACGACAACGCCGTGGTCGTGCGTATGTTCGTCCAGCGAGGTCCGCCCGCCCGGCGCGACCTCGAAGTAGCGAACGGCAAAATTGCGCGCGCCGTCGCTTTCACCGATCAGCTCGTGTTTGCTGACGTCCCTCGCCCGCGGATAGCACTGCACGGCTACATCCTGCCAGTCGAACCGGCCGCCCTCGCCCTTGAATTTGTGGATGGCTCCCATGACTTTATCCAGGGTCAGTTGCCCAAACGGTGTTCACGCTGCAGCGCGCGCTTCAATTAAACCTTCCAGGTTTTGAAAACCTGGAAGGTTTATATAATAGCGCACCGAAAACTCCGAGAAAACGGTTTTCAGTCTTCAGGCTGTAAGTTCCACAGACAAAATAACTAACCTGCTTAATTCATGAATTTTGCCACAGAGCCACAGAGGGCACTGAGAAATAAGAACTTAGAGAAACACCTCCAGTAAAATATAGTTTCAAAAAACGCGGAAGGTTTATTGTCATAATTTTCAAATAAATACACACTCTGTGTACTCCGAGCCTCTGTGGCTATGAATTTTTCAGGCTAAATAAAAATGCCCTCGTTTTCTTCCGCGTCAATCCCTGGCTAAGAAGCGTGAGCCGCTAGTAGCGTCGAATGAAACCGACGTCAGACCGTCTATGAACCCAACTATTCGAATCACTCATCCTTCAAAATATTGTGGGAATCTTGTTTTGATTTCGCCGAGAATATGCTTAACCTCTGCTTCATCCTCCACGATTCCATACGTAATTGTTTCTGCACCATTTCCCGCCTGTCTACCTAAGCCTTCGGGTAGCCTCGCGGCTCAGGCAACCACCAGCGTTTTCAAAGACTCCTGCGCCGACACCGTCATGTCGACCGCCGCCTGGATCTGCGCCAGCGGAAACTGATGAGTCACGAGCAACTCTGCTGAAATGACGCCTGTTTCGATGAGGCGCAGAGACTCGCGCGTGTCGTCGGGACCGCAGGAATAGCTGAAGCGCAGGTCGATCTCGTTGAAGTACAGGTGGTACGGGTTGATCGAAAGCATCTCGGCATCGGGCGCGGGCGTAAAAAACAGCAGCGTTCCGCCCTTGCCCACGCATTGCAGAGCCGTTTCCATGGCCGAAATCGACCCAGGTCCGATGATGACGACGTCCGCCAGCTCGCCGCCGGTAAGATCGCTGACACCCGCAGCCAGATCGTCCCGGGAAACATCAACCACCGCGTCCGCGCCAAACTCGCTGGCTTTCCGCAGCCGGTACGGTACCATATCCGCGCCGATAATTTGTCGCACTCCGAGCTCGCGTGCCAGCAGGATGTGCGTTTGCCCCATCACGCCCAGCCCCATGATCAGCACCCGATCCTCCGGTCGCAGCTCGGCCTTTTTGACCGACTTGACCGCGCAGGCCGTCGGCTCGATGAGCGCACCGTCGGCGAAGGAAAGACTCTCCGGCAGCGTCAGCGTGTCGCCGCGAAGATTGATCGCGGGCACGCGGAAAAACTCCGCCATACCGCCGGGCTGTAAATTGGTCGCTTTCCACGCGGGGCACAGCGAGTACTGTTTCTTCCGGCAGAACCTGCACTCGAAACAGGGCGCGTGGTGGTGCACAAACACGCGGTCGCCCGGTTTGAAGCCGGTAACGCTCCGGCCGACTTCTTCGATAATGCCTGAGGGCTCGTGCCCGAGCACGAACGGCGCTTTCTTTTTTACGTACCACGGCATCGTATCGCTGCCACAAACGCCGCACGCTTTCATGCGCACCAGCGCCTCGTCGGCCCCGATCCCGGGGATGGGCAGGTCTTCGATGCGAATATCGTCGAGCGTGTAGAGACGGGCGGCTTTCATCGGCGAAACGGCAGCTGCGTCAGTCGGCCACTGAGCGACCCGCCGCCTGAGCGCACGCTTACGGCGACGTTTTCTTCGGCGAACTTCGTGCGCACGTAGCCCAGGGCGATGGCGCCAAACGTGGGTGAGGCGACGGCGCTGGTAACAAAGCCGGCTTCTGCGTCATCGATAAACATCGCGGCCCTCGCTTCGGGCAGGGTATCGCCGTCGAAACGCACGCCCATAAGATGCTTCTGTACTTTGTCGTAGGTGTCCAGGCGGGCCAGCACTTCCTGGCCGATGTAGCACCCTTTGTCCAAATTCACGTACGCACCCATTCCAGCTTCATGCGGATTGATCCTGTCGTCAAAATCGCTGGCCGCCAGCGGCCAGCCGGCCTCAGTGCGCAACACGTCGTAAGCGTCCTGGCCGGCCGGAGCCACTCCCAGCGATGCGCCGACCGCAAGCAGATGCTCCCAGAGAAGCGCCAGCGCGGCGGTTTCCCCGAGCAGATTGTAGGCGGGCACCTGCAGCTCAGCAGAGCGCTGCACGGTTATCCCGTGCCCCTTCCACGCGATGGTGCGGTGCGCGCAGAGCGCAAGCTCGCCGGCCGCAACATCGAGAGCGGCCTGAAGCAGTTCTTCGGCGCGCGGTCCGATCAGAGACAGCACCCCGGTTTCGTCCGCCAGGTTGCTGACGCGAACGTCTTCGATAAAAACGAATTTCTCGATCCAGTTTGCCACTTCACCGGCTTTCCCCATGCTTGTCAGCAGGCGAAAGGCGTCATCGAACTTCAGCAGGAAAACCCGGTCGACGATGCGGCCGGTCTCGTTCGGGAAGACAGTAATTTGTCCCTGCCCGGGTTGCAGCGCGCGCAGATCGTTGCTCGTGAGCCGGTGCAACAGGTCGACATGGTCAACGCCCGTCACTTCGACGAGGCCGAGATAGGAACGTTCCATCAGCGCCACCGCCTGAGTTGCGGCACCATATTCGGCGGACGTCGAGGTAAAATATCCCGGCAGGCGCAGATCACCGACCTGGAAGAAGTGCGCGCCGAGGGCTGCTTGTTTTTCGGTAAGAATCACGCTACGGCCGCATCGCATACTTGACGCCGGTGCCGGCCAAAAGCAGATCGAACGCCTGATTCAGCGAGCTCAACGGCATGGTTTCGGTGATGAGTCGGGCGGCGTCGATTTTCCTGTCGACGAGCAGCTCTCTCGCCCTTGCCACGTCGCGCGGGGTAAAATGGAAGGTGCCCAGAAGCGTTATCTGGTCGTAGTGCAGGCGGGCGGTATCGAAAGAAACCGTGGTGCCACCGGGGCAACCGCCGAAGAGCAGCACGCAACCGCCCTTAGAGGCTAGCTCTACCGCCTGCTGCCACACTTCCGGACGTCCGGTGCATTCGAGAACATGATTGGCGCCGAAGCCGCGCGTCAACTCGAGGACGGTCTCGCGCACATCTTCGACCTCGGCATCGATAATCCGGTCGGCGCCGAGTTCTTTCGCCAGTTGCAGACGCTCTGCGTGCTTGCCGGCCACGATCACGTGGTGCGCGCCCTCGGCTTTGGCCAGAAGCAGGTGCAGCAAACCTATCGCGCCCGCCCCGATGACGAGCACAGTATCGTCAGGCCGGATGAGTAGCGGCGTCATGCCGTGCACGACACAGGCCAGAGGCTCGAGAACCGCCGCTTCAGCAAAGGGAAGGTGCGCCGGCTTGTGAAATGAATTGACCTGTACTACCCGCTGC
>CAZTNL010000043.1:0-9404 GCA_964614885.1 uncultured Calditrichaceae bacterium
ATAGGAAATGCCCCTGCGGGCCGCGAGCAGTGGAAAAGAAGCGGCCGGGTGTACGGAAAGGGTCGAGCCCAGCGCCACCACCATGTCGGCAATCTCGGCTGCCTCCCCGGCCCGGCGCAGATCCTCCTGGCGCAGTCCCTGGCCGAAACTGATGGTGGCCGGTTTGAGAAAGCCGCCGCAGTTTCTGCAGATCGGGGCCTTTCCCGTCTTCCTGAAAAGCGCAAAATGGGGTTCTGGCGGAGTCCGCTCGCCGCATTCCTGACATTCGACAGCCAGGTTGGTGCCATGAATCTCGACCAGTTTCTCATCGGACGTTCCCGCCCTGGAATGGAGCCCATCGATGTTCTGGGTGACCACCATAGCGACCTTGCCGGCTTTCTCGAGGCGCGCGACGGCCGCATGCACGGCATTCGGTCGCGCCTGGCTGAATGCTTCCCACGCCTCCATCTTGTAATCCCAATACTCGAGCCTCGCCGCCTCTGAGCTCATAAAATCCTGGTAGTAGACGGGTTGGCGCCGCTTCCACACACCCTGTGGCCCACGATAATCGGGAATGCCGCTGCCGGTAGAAATGCCGGCGCCGGTGAATACAAAAAGCCGGTTGCTGGCGCGGAGCAATTCAACCAGCCTTTGTTCAGCATCTTCAGACATGGATATCTCCTGGCTCAAACTCGAAAAGATACACATTCCGGGGGGGCGTTGCAAGGCTTTTGACGAATCGTTCCCGCGAGCAGCAGATTTCCGGACACACGCCGATAATAGGAGCAGCCCGAGGTGGGCGTGCGTGCGAATGGCTCGGATTCTTTACGATTTTAAAATGATTTAATATCGACCTAAAGTCGCACCCCGCGCTGGCCGAAATATAGGTAGAATTCAGCTCCAAAATACCCAGACTCAACTACAGGTGGTGAATAATGGATCGATTTACCCGTTCTCGCTCGTCCGGAATGACAGCTGACTCTTTCTCCAGATTGAGCCTCATCCGGATTGCGGCGCTGTTTCTGGTCGCCTGGAACCTTGGTTGCTCCGTGCAAAAACCGAGCGCCCCTTCCTGGGACGTCGACGTCACGATTCCGCTGGTAGGAAAATCGTTTACCATGCAGAAAATCGCCGACGATGAAGAAGCGATCACGGTCGACAGCAGCGGCACGCTGGCGTTCGAAGAGACCTCTGACCTCGACCAGTATCTGGTGGGTGACCAGTTGGACGTGGCCGATATGAACGACTCGTTTACACTCACGCTCGGCAGCTTCGACATCCGGTCACCTGGTTCCGAAATGACCAGCGTGACCTTGCGGGAAATTTTCAGCAGCGCCGACGCGCTGAACGGGCAAACCGCTGTGGTTCCGCCTTTCAATTTCACTACGGATAAGAAAGCGCTCAACGCTTACGGAAACTTTTCCTACGTCATCATTGAAAACGGCAGTATCACGGTGACGGTCGCCAACGGTATGGCCATCCCGCTCGGGGCGCCGGTCACCCTGGAGGTGTGGGATTCCATCTCGGACACGCTGGTCGTCAGCGTGACCAGCAACACGCAGATCCAGCCGGGCGCGACGCAGACCTTCTCTTCTTCGCTCGCCAACAAACGGCTGCCGAATACGCTTTCGATTCGCATGGTTGCCTCTTCTCCGGGCAGCGGCAGCAACCCGGTAGTGATCGACGCAAACAGCCAGTTCGCGATGACAGGCACCATCAGCGACCTAAAGGTGCGCGAAGCCATGGCCAGCGTTCCGGAGCAGCGCGTGTCCCGCACCGATGCGGTGACCATCACCGATTCCCTGGTGGTCAACGAAGCAACGGTAGAACGGGGCACGTTGAGCCTGCAGATCGGTGGCGACCTGCCGCTGGACGCATGGCTGGTTTACGAGCTCCCGGATTTCTACCGGCCCGGCGGCGAAGCGTTCGTCGACTCTTTTTTCATCACCCGAAATCAAAATATCACGAACAACATCAATCTGGCCGGCTTCTCCCTGCGCCCGGGCGCTGCGGACTTCTCCCAGCAGCAGGTGCGCTTCAGCTGGCACATCAGAACCATCGACACCGGCAACAACTTCGCGCTCGTGCGCGCCTCCGATGTCATGGGCGCCGGGTTTGACCTCAGCAATGTGCGCTTTTCCCGCGTGACCGGCCGAATCGGGCAGCAGGATATCGACATCTCACAACCCGACATCTCCTTCAACATCCCGGCGGACCTCGACAGCATCTTCTTTGAAACGGCGGAGCTCGAGCTTGTCATCAACAACGGAATCAACTTTCCGGCACGCCTGAAATTCAGCATCGAGGGACAAAACGACAACGGAAGCGTCTCCTATCTCAACGTCGACGAGGTGATCCAACCCGCAGCCGGGCCGGGCCAACCGAAGACTACGACCATCCGCCTCAACCAGAACAACAGCAACATCAAGGACTTCATCAGCATCCTTCCCAATCTGGTTAAAATTGACGGCCGGGTTGCGCTCGGAGATCCGAATTGGGTGGGCACGGTCTCGAAGAGCGATTTTGTCGACGGCTTGGTCAAGATCACGGCGCCTCTGGCGCTCCGATTGCCTGAACAACAAATCGAGTCGGATGTTAACGAGCTGAACATCGAGGAAGGCGTCCGGAACGACATCATCGACAATCTCGGCAACGGCCTCTTTTTCGCAGAAATTGAGAACCATCTGCCGATCGGCGCCACGGTCGATGTCGTCTTTGGCGAAAATGACTCGACGCTGTTTTCGCAGCCGGACCTGGTCATCGGTCTGCTGCGGGCTGGCCGTGGAAACCTGGACAGCAACGGATATGTCGACCAGTCGCAGATCTCTAAAATTGACTTTTCTCTGACCGAAGACCAGATGCGCACGTTTCTGAAACAGCCGCTGTACTCGGGCATTCGTGTATCCATAGATGGCACAAACGGCCAGTTCGTCAAGGTCCGCCCATCCGACTTCATTCAGGTCAAGTCGTACAGCAAGCTACGGGTCAAAATCAACCAGAATTAGCACCAGGAGAAGCGCAGATGTTCAGTCCGATAAGAAAAGCGATTCAACTTACCGTGGCGACCGGCCTTGCCGCAATGCTGGCGACACAACTGTTTGCACAAAACGGCATTTCAAATGCCAGAAGCACTGCCATGGGCGGCGCTTACACCGCCATCGCACGCGGCGTCGAGTCTCCTGGTTGGAACCCGGCCAATCTAGGGCTATCCGGTAAAGGGAAGTACCGGTTGAACCTGTTCTCTCTGGGTGTTGGACTTCGCAACAACAGCTTTTCGAAGAGCGAGTACGACCTTTACAACGGCAAATATCTCACGGCGCAGGATAAGCAGGATATTCTCAACGACATCCCCTCCGAAGGGCTTCTTTTCGACCTCAACTCGGAAGTGCAGGCCCTCGGCGTCAGTTTCGGCTCATTCGCGTTCACCGCTTCGGGGCTCGCCGCCTCCGACGTCTCGGTATCGCGCGATATCGCCGATCTCCTGTTGAACGGCAACGAGTTCGGCAGGACGTACCAGATCGGAGATTCGCGTGGCGAAGGCTTCGCCTATTCGAGCTTCGCTCTTTCGGCCGGCATTCCGCTTGTCGTCCCGATCTTCGAAGAGTTTTCGGTGGGCGCATCGGCAAAGTATCTGAAAGGATTTCAGTATGGCGTCGTGCGCGAAGCGCGTACCACGCTTAACACGGACATTGATGGCCTGCATGCCAACGGGCTGGTGGTCCTCGACCGGGCGCAGGGCGGCAGCGGCTTCGGTCTCGACCTGGGTGTGGCCGGCAAGCTGAACAAGCAGGTGTCCTTCAGTCTGAGCGCCTCTAATGTGGCCAGCAGCATGAACTGGAACACCGATCCGGAACGCTTCACCTACACCTTTCGCGCAGACTCGGCCTCTGTCCAGCGAATCAGCGACACCGATATCGATTCAGTGTATGTCGACTCCCACCAGACGGTCAGCATCGATCCTTTCAGCTCATCCCTGCCGTCGGAGTTGCGGCTGGGGTTTGCCAGGACGAGCGAACGCCTCACTGTTGGCGTCAGCATGGCCCAGGGACTGAAAAGCGGACCGGGCGTGTCGACGAAACCGAGATTCGCCGTCGGGTCCGAGCTGCGGCTGCTTCACTTTCTCCCGTTGCGGGCAGGCCTGGCCTTCGGCGGCGCCGGTGGAGTGTCCTCATCGGCCGGATTCGCCCTCGACTTTTCCCTCTTTTCCTGGGACTTTGCAGTGGCGAGCAAGGGCAAGATGTTCGGCGGCAAGGGCCTGGGATTTGCGTTCAACTGGATGTTTCGCTTGTAGCAGACGGCTCCGGGAGCGGTCAGCGTCGGGCGCGGACGAGCACAACGAGGGCAAGGGCAGCGAAAGCGGCGTTTGTCACCCAGGCGGCGGTGACCGGTGGAAGTTTTCCGAGCTGACCGAGGGTCTGTACAAAACGCATGGCGCCGAAATAAAGCAGGAAAACGACCGAACTGAGAATCAGGCCAAAGATCGCGCCGCTGCGCTGCTTGTTCGAGGCCAGCGGCGCTCCGAACAGCACCAGGATGAAATTCGCCAGCGGTATCGAGAGCTTGAAGTTCAAGTCGACCTGCCATTTACGCGGGTCCCCCCCATTGCGGATCACATCCCCGATAAATCGCTGCAGCTCCCCGTAGGACATATCTTCCGGGGCAGCCTGCGTTTCCGTGAGCTCGGCCGGCGTAAACGTGAGATTGGCATCGGTGCTGTCTTTGAGCGGTTCAGCGCGCTCGATACCCTGTGAAAATAGCCGGCGGTAGCCACTTTCCAGCACCCACCTGCCCTCGCGCCACCGCATCGTCCTGATATCGACTCTTTCCCGTATGACATTCCCGTCGTAGCTCTGAATCGTAACCCGGTTCGCAACCCTGGTCCGCGTATTATATTTTGAAATAAAGACGCGCCGGTTCAGCGCGTCGCGAACGAGCAGATTCGTCAGCGCGCTGGGCTTCTGTACCTTCCTTGTATCGAGATAATGTTCCTCGATTCTGGACTTCGCCTTGTTGCTGGCGGGGACAACTTTTTCGGCAAATACGAGCGCCGCCACACTCACGACCAAAGCAAACGCAAACACGGCCACAAACAAGCTGTTCATGGAGATGCCGGCGGACTTGATAGCGGCGAGCTCGTTGTTCTTGGCCATTTGTCCGATGCTCAACATGCTCGCCAGCAGCATCGCCATCGGCAGGCCCAGGCCGTTGATGATGAACGGCACGTAGAAAAGGTAATACTTCACGATCACCAGCGGCGGCACGTCCTTATCGATAAACCGGGCAAGGTTGCCCACCATATCGACGCAGATGACGATGACGACGAAAAAGAAAAGTGCAAACAAAAGGGAAACGATGAAGCGCCGCAGCACGTACGCGTGCAAGATTCGGACGAAGGGCATTCTATTTTTTCCTGAAACGGGGAAGGCGCGGAAAACCGGTTACGGTCGTGGCTCGCAGAAGCAACAGTATGCCTGCGCCGCCGACAACGAAATTGGGGCTCCACATCGCCATGAAAGGCGACACGATGCGCCGATCCGCCAGCGTTTCGCCGCCGATGAGAAAGGCCCAGTACACGATAAAAAAGCCGAAACTCAGGGCTGTCGCCACCGCCCAACCGCTTCTGTGGATGAATACGCCCAGCGGCGCGCCAACCATCAGGAACACCAGACAGGCCGCCGGAATCGAGTACTTCTTGTAATACTCTACCAGATAGCGGTCGGCAGAGCGCTTGTAGCTCTCGATCATGCTCACTTCCGATTCGACCCGCCGCTTGAGCTGGCGGTGGTCCTGCAGCATGATTTTGGTCGTCCACGGATGAGCATGCCGCGGCCGCGCGTACTTTTCAAACTGTTTTTTTAGCATCCCTGCAAGATTCCGCTGGCGCTCGGCCACACGCTTTTGATTCACCTTCACGGTTTCCATCAACTGCGCCGCGCTTTTCTCACGGTCACCGCGGTAGCCGGACTCGCTGCGGGATAGGATCGTCTCCGCCATCGACAGGTTGATGATTTGCTTCCTGAAAAGCAGATGCTTGAAGGATTCCGGCTTGTCCATGTCGACTTCATGCACTTCGCCGTCGAAGAGCGTGATTCGCAGCAGCCCGGTTTCTTTCTGCATGCGCATCTCGCCGCTTTTCGCAAAAATCGTCTTGATGAAATGCGTGTCGGTCTGGTCGTCGATGATGATATCGCGCAGCACCGAAACCGAGTCCCGGTCCTCCACCTGCTGCACGAGAATACCATAATTCGGGATATCGGTGTACAGCACGCCCGAGTCGAGGTTGATGGCCGGCTTCTTGCGCGCGATATCGATGGCGAGCATCCGTGCCCGGTGGTTAAAGTCGGGCAGCACATGGTTGTTGAACCAGACGAGCCCCGCTGCCAGCAGCGCCCCCACCAGGAACAGCGATGGCAGCACCTGCGCCAAACTGACCCCGCCCGCTTTGACGGCGGTAATTTCGTTTTCGGCCGAAAGCCGGCCGAAGGCCATGATCGTGGCGCACAGGACAGCCATCGGCACGGAGAGAGCAACCATCCAGGCAAGATTCAGGAACAGGAATTCGAATACCGTCTCGATCCCGATGCCTTTACTCAGAAACTTCCCCAGTTCCCGCACGAGCAGGTTCAGAATAAACAGCGAATTGATCACGCTGAGTGCAAGAATGAACGGGCCGACGTGCTCCCGCAGGCAATATTTTGGCAAGACCTTTAGCATACGCTCATTTTGGTTGTGAATGCGCCGATAATATACAGCGGGCAGCCCGTATTCGCAAGCGTATTTAGCAACGCATCACGTTTCAGTCGGCGATGCCAGAATGGCCGTCCCGTTGAATTTTTGCTTGCTATTCAGCGTTTGATTGATTAAGTTTATTCCTTCAGATCCCGCCTCAAACAGGCGTTTACTGGCGACTTCTCCGGAGGCTTTGTTATCGAGCGATTGCTAACGATTATTCACTGAATGAACTGAACAACTTCTTTCTGGTATCGGCAACGCTCGTAGACAATGTTCTGTAAACTTCTGTCGCTGAAGAGAATACTCTCTCTTTTTATCTTTGGTTCGCTGTTTCAACTCCATGGCCTGCAGGCGCTGGCGCAGAGCGATGCGGCGCAGCCCTGGTTGGGGCTCCAGGTTTCTTCGGACACCCATTCCTCGTTTGAGCTGTTGAAGAGGAAGCGGAGCGGCGTTTTCTCCATTCAGGGCTACTACCCCGGATCCATATCCAACTACTCCAAGACGCTCAGGCAGGAAGTGGAACTGACCTCGCCGCAAGACTATGTCGTCATCCGTCAAACCGCTCTCGGCGAAGACCTGCACCCCCCGGTTGCCCTCTCCTTCCACCAGTATGCGTCTTACCTGTACAACCGCCAGGCCAGGAACAACTGGCAAAAGTATGCCGCAGACAACATGAGCGAGGAAGTTCGCAAGCGCAATGCCGGTGGGCTCAATTTCGACATCCCTGTCCGCATCAAGAGCAAGGCCTTTCAGAAAATATTCGGCGGCGGCACCGTCGGGCTTATCGTGACCGGCGATATTCGCATCCAGGCGGGCCTGCGGCGTGAAGACCGCAGCGAAACCCGGAACGCCATTACCACCGGTTCGAACACCAACTTCAAAATGCAGCAAACGCAGCGCTTCTCGGTGACCGGGAAAATAGGCGATAAGGTGAAGGTCAACGTCGATCAGGACAGCGAGCGCGCCTTCCAGTTCGACAACAACGTGCGTCTGGTCTACGAGGGGTACGACGACGAGGTCATCAAGCGATTCGAAGCCGGCAACATCGCCCTCTCCTTACCTGGCACGCGCTACGTGACCTTCAGCGGCAAAAACTCCGGCCTGTTTGGGCTGAAGACAGAGATGGTCTTGGGGAATCTCAATCTCACCGCCATCGCCAGCCAGGAAAAAGGGGAGAGTCAAAAGCTCAGTCTCACCGGAGGCGCAACTTCCGGCACCAATCGCATCGAAGACTACCGCTACATCAAGAACCAATATTTTTTCCTCGACGAGCAGTACCGCCTGAATTACCGTTACTACACACCCGCCGGAGACCATTGGACTTCCCTGGACCCCGTAACCAAGCGTGAGAACGGCATCGCGCAGGACTCCATCGAAGTGTACAAAGCCGTGCCCGGCAACAACGCCACCGACCCGGATAAGATCATCGAAGGCCGGGCCACCCTAACAGGTAACAATATCGATTTCAACAACTTCACATCGATTTCAGGCGAAGCGGCGCAGGGTCAATTTATCCGGCTGGAGAAAAACCAATACGAAGTCGTTAACGAATTGGGATACATCCGGCTCAAGACCCCGCTTTCAGACGGAGATATTCTGGCCGTTGCCTATAAAAATAAACTGGGGCAAACCTTCGGCGATCTGGACTTCAAGCGCGATTCTCTCGGTACTAAAAAAATTGCTCTCAAGCTTATCCGCGACCAGAACCCGCAACCGAGCCACAAAACCTGGGACCTTGCGTGGAAAAACGTCTACTACATGGGCAGCACAAACATTCAGGAAGAAGGGCTTGAGGTTAACATGTACTTCAACCCTTCCGGCGGACTGCCCGAGCCAACCGACAGAAGCGGCAAGAACTGGTTGACCGTATTCGGGCTCGATCGCAGAAATGAAAGCGGCGGCTCAACCCCGGACGGCAAATTCGATATCGACCTGAACACGTTCATTCCCGCTTACGGCGAACTGCACTTCCGCGACCTGCAACCCTTCGATCCGGTGGGATACTATTCCCTCGATCAGTACCCCTCCAGCCACGATGCGTCGGCCCTGCCGCCGCCGGTAAAGCCCCTGCAGGAAAATCAACTGGTCAAGGAAATCTACTCGGAAACCGCCCCGGAGATCATCCGGCGGGCCAGCCTGTTCTACATCGATGTCAAGACGCAAAACCGGGGAACGCAGTACAATCTGGGCTTCAACGTTATCGAAGGCTCGGAAGTCGTGACCCTCGACGGCCAGGTATTGCACAAAGGTCCGGATTATACGATCGATTATTTTTCCGGCCAGCTCATTCTGCTGAATGAGCGAGCCACCAACCCGGCCGCCAAACTCGACGTCACCTACGAGCGCAACCAGCTTTTTCAACTGGAAAAGAAGACGATCATCGGAATGCGCGCCGACTACGACCTCGGCGGCAACTCGTTCCTGGGCGGCACGTTCCTCTATCTGAACGAGAGTACCCTCGACCAAAAAGTCCGGGTTGGCCGAGGCCCGATGCGCAATCTGGTGTGGGATCTGAATACCCGTCTCAACTTCAAACCCAACTTTGTCGGTAAATTCCTGGATGCCTTGCCGATGGTCCGAAACCAGGGTGAGACCACGCTCAACTTCGAAGGCGAAATCGCCCAGGTGCTGCCGACGCCAAACACCCTGAACAACAAAAAGACCGGCGACAACAAAGGCGTCGCCTACATCGA
>CAZTNL010000043.1:9504-11146 GCA_964614885.1 uncultured Calditrichaceae bacterium
CCCGGCTTCTACGATCAGTCGCAAACCAAGTTCATCGAAATCATGGTGCAAGGCGACGTCGGCCGGCTGCATATCGACCTGGGCGTAATTTCCGAGGATGTCATCCCGAACGGCGTTCTCGACACCGAGGACAAGCGGGAAGGCGCCAATCCCGGTAACCGCCTGCTCGACATCGGAGAGGACACAGGGCTGGACGGCGTTCAAAAAAGCGACCCTCCGGTTCTCAATTTCCCCAGGAAAGTCGGTGCGCCCGGCGGCCTACCGGCCGCAGACAGTAGCGCGACTGCTGTGCCGTACGATTTCTGGGACGTAAACCGCAACGGATTCAAAAACTATGACGAGCCGTGGAGCTACGACGATTGGTTCTACCCGGAACAGACGGCCCAATATATTACGCCCGGCAGCGGTACCATAGACGGCAGGGAGAACAGCGCCAACGATCAGGGCGGCCGCATTCCGGACACCGAAGACATCAACGAAAACGGCATTCTCGACAGCAACAATGACTATTTTTCCTTCTCCTTTTCTCTGAGGTCAGACCATCCGGACTCGAACCGACTGGTCGTCGGCGGTAACCCAGACCCAACCATTCCGGGCGGGCCGTGGAAGCTCTACCGCATTCCTTTCAACCCGGAAGCTGCCGATTACATCGTCGGCACGCCGAGTACGCGGCTGATTCAAAATGTCCGCATCTGGTTCGATGAACTGGATTACAACCTGGTGCCGGCCCAGCTGCCGAAATTTGCGCGCATCAGCATCGCCGAGATCGACCTAGTCGGCAGCGAATGGAAAGAAGTCGGCGTAACGACTAATGAGTTCAACCTCTCCACAGGTCTCGAGTCTCCCGAGAGCACGGGTGATATTTTCGCTGTAACCCAGATCAACAACCACGACAGCGAGTTCTACGACGACGAGATCGATTCGATTGGCGTCGCCGGCGAAATCGACAAGGTCACCCGTATTCAGGCGCGCGAGCAGTCGCTGGTGCTCAAGGCCACCGGGCTTCCGGCCGGCAAAGCGGGTGTCGCGGAGAAGAGTCTCTTCCAGGGAGAAAACTACATTCATTATGACCGGGTCAAGATGTTCGTCTACGGAATCGACGACTTCGGCACGCACTTCTCCGCTGCTGGAGACACATCTTACCTCGAATATTTCGTCCGTTTCGGCGCCACTCGCGACAACTATTACGAATATCGGGCGCCGGTCTACCCCAAATGGGACCGAATTCGGAAACGAAATGAGCTCGATCTGCCTCTGTTGGAGTTCACCTCAATCGATCGATCGGCGGTCACCGACACATCCAGGACACCCGGGCCGGTTGGCAGCATCTACTTCGATGATGCCAACAATATCGTTGTCAAACAGCTCGGAGGCGGCCGCCGCATCATCGTCAAAGGCAATCCGTCGTTTACCAACATGCGCGTGCTCACGCTCGGTTTGCGCAACAATCACCCTGAGGGCCGCCCTTTCTATGGCCAGCTCTGGTTCAACGAGCTGCGGCTGTCGAACGTGGAGCAGGACCGGGGCATGGCTATGCGCGCGCGCACCAACATGCGAATCGGCAACCTCGGTTCGGTCAACGCCGAGCTGGAAAAAAAGGACGCCGACTTTCACAATGTGGCTCAACGCTTCGGCAACGGCA
>CAZTNL010000044.1:0-8586 GCA_964614885.1 uncultured Calditrichaceae bacterium
AAGATGCGTCCTCCGGGTAACTCAGCTCTTTGTCTTCTGATCTTTGCGTCTCAGCGCCTGGGCGGTTCATCAATGTTTCAGGACAGGCCTGACTACCCTTTATCAGCCGATTTCGACGAAGGCTTGCCAGGATTTTTCTTCGCTCGTGTCCGCGGCTTCGCCTTTGGCTTTTCCTCAGCCGCTGTGGCTGGCGCGGACTCCGGCGCTGTTGTCGGTGCGGATTGCGCCTGGGAATCGGCTGTGTCCTCTGGCACGACGATCATCATGACAACATAGGCGACAATTCCCGGGAATCCTCCGCTTGCCAAAGTCATGAGTGCGAAACCGACACGCACGAGTGATGGATCCACGTTGAAATAAGTGGCCAGTCCGCCGCAGACGCCGGCGATCATTTTGTCCGAGGTTGAACGGGTTAGTCTTTTTTCCATGGGTACGCCTCCCGACGCAGTTTTAGTCTTTGGCTGGTCATCCCTGAACGCGCGCAGAAAATAGTATACACCGGCGATGATGACCAGCAACGGCAACAGTGACTCCAGACGCATGCTCATAGAAAAGCCTGGTCCCCAGTGCCAACGGTAATGATTCGGGTAGAAATCGAACCAGTCCATTCTGTCAAACAGAAACCAGAGCCCGAGGATGAGCAGGCCCGCGCCCCAGAGAATCGTGGCGTTCGATTTTTCACCCGGATCTTTCGGCTCGAACGGTACGCCCTCGGCAGGTTCTTCGGGAACGATGAACCAGGCAAGAAGATAGGGCAACAGGCCAATGCCACCGAAGAGGACCAGCCCGGCCCAGATGCATCGGACGAGCACGACATCGACCTGCAGATAAGCGGCCAATCCGCCGCAGACGCCGCCAAACACTTTATCGGAGGTCGAGCGGTAAAGCCGCCGGCCGGAATTTTTTTGTGCAATCTTATCAGACATGATCTCACCAGACCGTTCTGTGATGCATAACTAAATTGACTCTTGGTAGATATGACCAGATTAACGAGAGATCCGGCCTAAGGTTTCGTCAGGAGCGCAAGTACTTTTTTTCGACCGCCATCATCTTGTCGACGCGCCGCTTGTGGCGCGCTTCGCCGAAATCCGTCGCCAGCCATGCAAGCACGATCTGCCGGGCAATATCCGGCCCGGTGACACGGCTGCCGAGCGTCAGGACGTTGGCAAAATTGTGCTCGCGGCTGTTTTTCGCGGTATAGACATCGTAGCACGCTGCTGCGCGTATGCCCGGCACTTTGTTCGCCGTCATCGCGGACCCCACACCGGCGCCATCGATAATGATTCCGACACGGGTCAGATCACGCGACACGCGCTCGGCGACCATGAAGGCGTAGTCGGGATAGTCGACAGACTCCTCGGAAAAAGTGCCGACATCTTCAACGCGGTGGCCCTGCTCAAGGAGAAACGCCCTCAGATCGGCTTTGAGAGCGAACCCGCCGTGGTCGCTGCCGATCACAATATCGGCGATAGCGGGATCAGAGGCGCTTTCCCTGAAATTTTCGGTGGGTGGCTGTTCGTTCCGAACGATGTCGATTCCTCGCTGCCGGGCAGCGTCGGACGCGGCCGGGGTCACGGTGCCTGTGCTCGTGAGAAAAATCTTCTTTGCCCTCTTGCGGCTGGCGTCGAGAACGTCGCGTTCGGTGATCAGACGTTTCATGCGGCTCAGTTGTTCTGCTCAGGTTCGCGGAGCATGGGAACAAAACGTACCGGGATTCTGGGTTCCCGGCGAAAGGATCCATCTTTTCGCTTTGTTACCAGCAGCAATTCCTGTTCTTTCTCTCCAACGGGAATGATCATTCTGCCGCCAACCTTCAGTTGTTCGAGAAGCGAGGGCGGGATGTGATCCGGCGCTGCGGTAACGACGATGCAATCGAATGGCGCCTCTTCCGGCCAGCCCGCATACCCATCTCCATAGCGGACATTGACGTTGTCGTATCCGAGCTTTTTCAGGCGGAGCGCACCCTCTACGACAAGATCCGGATTGATTTCAAGCGTATATACTTCTGCCGCAACCTCCGCCAGCACGGCCGTCTGGTAGCCGGAGCCTGTGCCGACTTCGAGCACGCGCTCGTCTCCAAGCAACTGCAGCGCGTCTGTCATGTAGCCCACAATAAACGGCTGTGAAATCGTCTGGTTCTCGCCAATGGGCAGCGGGTTGTCATCGTGGGCAGCCATTTCGAGGGACTCGCGCACGAAACGGTGCCTGGGCACCACCTGCAAGGCAGCGATCACCTTCGCGCTGCGCACACCGCGGGCAATTATCTGTTCCTGAATCATCCGGCGACGAGCGCTGAAATGCTCGGGGGTGTCTCCAGGTTTCAAACTCAGATTTTGCTCAACTTCAATCACGATGGGGTTCCGTTTAAGGTGTAGGCTCCTTTTTGCCCATGGCCGCACAACCACAAGTGCACGCGCTGCAAAGCTACATGAATCTAAACAATGCGCACTGCTTTTGCAAGTGTTTTGTAGAACCCTTTCGCGCATTTCTGCGGAATGCCCGCTGGTGAACGTTTTTCTATTCGACTTCTATGCTTTCGCCGCGGACCACAGCGTCGCCGCGACCGTGTACTTCGATTTCATACGCGCCGCTTTCGAGCGGTGGCAACTTGCAGACGCGTTCGAAGGGCACCAGAACCTGTGCCGCCATCCGCTCGGCGTCGTATGTTGCCAGGGGTGTGATGACCAATTTCTTGCCTTGAACGCTAACATCAAAGCGATCGAACGTGTAGGCCGGTGAGGGCAGGTTTCCGGAAATCCGGACTTCGATGGCCGGCGTGTCCGGGTGACTTTTGACAAGAGTTACTGAGTTGATGTAGATTCGTTTGGACAATGTGGATTTCCCGTCAGGATTGTCCCCAGGCGCCCGCGCCTGGCTGTGGTGGTTCGAGCAGGCAGCCAATGCGAGAATGAGGATCAAACTTCCGAATTCGGCGATCTTGTGCTTCATAGGACATCTCCACCGCTATTTTCTCGCCCCTTTCAAAAACTGTTCGATTCCTTTAACGATGGCCCGGGCGTTTTGCTCCCGGAAATTTTTATCGAGGATCAACGCCTCTTCCGTTGGGTGCATTATGAAAGCAGGCTCTACCAGCACAGAGGGCATGCTGGTCAGGCGGCAAACGGCCAGATTGTCGTAGTACAACCCGAAATCGGGCAGCCTGAGTCGTTTCAGCAGTGCTCTTTGGATCGAGGCAGCCAAGGCGCGACTCTGTGGATGGTAGTAAAACGTACTCGTTCCACGATTACGAAACGGATTCACGCCATCCGGCAATGCGTTAAAGTGCAGGCTGACAAAGAGATCTGCATCGACAAACTCCGCCATCCGGGTCCGGGCCGACAAGGTCGCGCCATAGTTGCTGGAACGGGTCAGGAAAACGGTCGCTCCCTTCCGCCGCAGTTTTGCCGCCAGGGCTTCAGCCATCCAGAGATTCGCATCCTTTTCCGTGACACCGCTTGGCCCGATGGCGCCGTCCAGCGGGGCGTGCCCGGGATCGAGGCAAACGACCATCTTTTTCAGCGAGAGCCTGGCCGGCGGGCGCTTGAGAGCGAGCGTCAGCGTGTTACCGTCAAAATAGACCCGATACCCCCACTGCTGTCTGCCGTGGAGCCTGATTTGCAATTGATAGATGTCCTCTTGTGGCTGCTGCCATTCTGTACCTTCAATCATGTCATCGTCGATGTCCTGTCGGATCCAGTCCGTGTTGCCAACAGCGCCATAGACAGAGAGCGTCAGCGCAGACGGATTGGTGCTCTGCCGAACCCTGAACGGCAGCTTCTCCTGCAAAAAGAGCTTAACGAGAACGGCGCGGCGCCGGCTTTCTGTCCGGACGACCGAGATCGTGCTGCGCGGAGCTGGGGTGCCCCCCGGCAACCGTTTGAGATTCCCCGCAGGCACCCACACCGATTGTCCCGGGGCGAGGCGTGCCTGCCAAAATCCGTTCCTCCTCGAAATCAGCCTTAGCCTGACTCCGCGCGGCAGAAACAGGAGATAACCCAGCCCCGGCCCTGTTCGTGCTACTGTCATCTCTTCAGTCAAAGTCCCCACGACAGGCCCGTCAGAGCGCAACGTTGAAATGGAGCCGGGAGCTGTAAGACTCAGTTTGTGTACACCGGTGGTATCGGCTACATCGACCCTCACTTTTGCTGAATCGAGGTCGGCGCCCACGGGAATTCTGGCGGCACCGGAGTAGATCGCGCCGGATTTCAGAGCATACTTTGGCCGGCCGTCGCCAAAAACCAGATTCCCCCAGTACGCCTCAGCGCCGCCCGCAGGTACGCCTTCGACGATAGGGAATCTCCCTGCCAACCCCTCGACAGCAAAGCTGGCGCGCAATCCGGACGCGCCTCTGAAGGAGACCTCCAGCGTGCCTCCCGGCGACATGAGAACGTTGTCGGCCGGCAAAATAGAGGACATATCCACAGCTACGGTCCCTGCCGGCAGAAACAGAGAGTCGCGAGGAACGTGGACGTGGCGCTCGACGACCAAAGAATCGCTTGCCGTGGCAGCAACGCATCGAAAGGTAAAAGCGCCCCCCCGCACCGGGACGAATCCCATAAATCTTCCCTGGGGATACATCTGCGCTCTGTGGCCGTTTATGAAAACCTGCGCCCCGGGCAGGGTGGTTGAACCGAAAACGAAAGTGGAATCCGTGACGCCGAGCGTCTGGTCAGCTTTGGGATAGACAACACTAAGAGCGGCCTGCGCTTTAACCGGAAGAGGCTGCAGACAGAGTTGAAGAATCAGAGAAAGCAGGATTGCGCCGGTTGCGAGCGGCAAGGTTCGGCTGTAGCGACCAGCCTGAGTCATAAGGTCTGCCAGAATTCATCGCGCAACATCACCTCCACCTGATCGCCGGCTGAATAGGAACGTTGGCCATGCCGGGCGATGATGTATGAATTGCTGCCTGCAAAGGCGAGAATGTCGGCCGAGCCTCTGGAGCTGACCGGTTTGGTCAGGAACTGACCATCCTGAAGAGCTGTCACTGCGGGATGATAATTCGTTCGCCCGGTTTTGTTTTTGAAAGGCTCACGCAGCACAGCCGCTTCGGTGCGATTGTGCAAATTTGTCCGGCCCAACATCTTGCGCAGACACGGCTTGACGATCACTTCGAAAATTGTGCTGGCCGAGACCGGGTTACCGGGAAGGGCGAAAACGACACAGGAGCTGGTCACTCCGAAAACCGTGGGCTTGCCGGGCTTTATGCTCACTTTTTCATACCGAAGCTCCACGCCGAGGTCGCGCAGAACGCCGGGCACGTGATCAAAATCCCCCATGGATACCCCTCCCGAAATCAGCAGCGCGTCAAACCTGAGGCCTTTGCTGATGGCGCGGCGAAGGCCATCGACGTCGTCGGCCCCGATTCCGAGCGCCTCCGGTAGCGCGCCACATGCCAGGACCTGGCTGAACAGCGCATGGCCGTTGCTGTTTCGGATCTGACCAGGTCCGGGGCGCTGCCCGACCTCGACGATTTCGTCACCGGTTACGAGAATGGCCACTTTCGGCCGCCGGTAGACCTTGACGAACTCCTGGCCGACAGAGGCGAGAACCCCGACACACGCCGGGCTCACGTACGTCCCCTTCTTCAGAACCGTGTCCCCGGTTTTGAGGATCTCCCCCCGGAGCGCTACATGTTTGCCCAGATTGACGCCTTCAAGAATCGCAACCTGCCCCTCTCGCGGCACAGCGGTTTTCTCAACCATCTGCACACTGTCCGCCCCCGCAGGCATGGGTGCGCCGGTCATGATTTTCGCAGCCTCTCCCCGCTTCAATTCAAACCCGGGCGACGTTCCGGCCGCTATCGTACCGACGACGCTCAGGGTCTCCGGCGGGGTACTCGTGTCGGCCGCCAGCAGCGCGTAGCCATCCATCGCTGACTTGTTGAACGGCGGCATGTCGAGGTCGGAAACGACGTCCTCAGACAGTACAGAGCCGAGGCAGCTCGAAAGATTCAGCTCCTCGGAGCCGAGCGGCTTGCAGGCCTGCAGGGCAGTGTCAATCGCAGCATCAACAGTTATCATGGGTACCGAAAGGGTTGTCTCCCGGGGAGTTACTTGGAAACGATCCGGTAAGGCTTTCCGTGGTCCTTCTTGAGGTTGTCGCCAAAAGCGCGCGCCGCGCTCCTGCTTTCAAACGACCCGAGCCAGACAACGAAAACGGATTTCCCATCAGCATCGACCTTGCGAATTTCTACCGGGAATCCAAGCTTCGTGAAGTAGTTTCTGAGATTTAAAGCGTTGTTCGCTTGTGAAAAAGCGCCGAGCTGAAGGGTGTACTTACCTTTGTCAAAGGTCACCCTGCTGCTGAGCTCTCCGGATGACATGGCGCTCGTTCCAAGCGCTTTCAGGTCGGACCGTGCCAGCCTGGCGAAAGGGGATTTCCTGTATTTCGAAACAAAATTTTGCAGCTCTTCCGAGCAGGTGTCGCTTTGCCGGGCGGCACACATACTGGAGGCGGCCAGATACATCGCTTGCGGCACAAGGGGAGATTCCCCGTAGTTCTCAACGATGTCAAGAAAAAACCGTCGGGCCGAGATATAGAGGCCGCGCGCGAAGTAGTAATTTCCCATCTGAAAGGTGGCCAGGGCTGCCTGAGGCGCTTCCGGAAAATCTGTCTTCACCTGATTGTACAATTCCATAGCCTGCTTGGCGTCGGTGTGCATGACCGCCCGCAGGTAGAGGCTCTCCGCTGTGCCGCTGTTTTCCTGCGTGAAGGTACGTACGCGTTCCTGTACTTCACTCAAATCCCGGCGGGCGAGCTCTTTCTCAAGATTGAATCGGGAACCCTGGGCGCCGGCAGGCGTTGTCGTGCCGATGATGAGCGCCATGGCCACGAAAACAGAGTACCAGTTCGAGTAGGATACCTGCATCACGCCTCCAATTTATCTTCGTCCGCGTCCAACAGCTCGGAAAGCTCGAAACGCCGGGTTTCGGTTTTCAGGAGAAACTCGTCGATCAATCCCAGAGCGACCTCGAGTGCAGCCGCGTTGTTTCCCGATTTATGATGCAGTTTCACCAGATAAGTCCGCGCATGCTTGTTCTCCGGGTCTTTTTCGAGCACTGCCAGGCACTCGTTAACCGCGCGTTCCAGCTCCCCTTTTTTCTCAAAATTTTCAGCCAGAGCCAGACGAACGGTCAGGTTGTCCGGTTGGCTCTTCTTGATCTCGTGATAAATATGCTCAATTTCACCGTACACTCCCCCTTCATACAAAAGATCCTTCAGGCGGCCAAAAACCAGGTAAGAATCCGCCGGAGCGCGCTCGATAAACTTGCGCAGTATTCTCAGAGCATCGTCTTTCCGTTTCTGGCCCACGTATGAATCCGCCATGGCAATGTACCCGGCAGGACCTTCCGGGTCAATTCGGATGGCCTCCTTGAAACAGGCCTGAGCATCTTTTTCATCTCCGGCTTCCAGGCTCAACCGGAGTCCTTCGCGAACCTTGAACAGAGCCAGTTTCCGCTTGCTGATACCGCCGTTCTGATTTTTGAGCGCCTTATATGCCTGAAACGCCTTCGGCCAGTCGGCTGTGGCTTCATAAATTTTCAGCCGCATCCGTTGGGCCCAAAGTGCGTTGCGATCGACATCGAGTACTTTTTGCAGCACTTTCAGCGCCTGTTCGTACATCTCTGCCTCAAAATAATCGCAAGCGAGGCTTTGCAAAATCGCCGAATGCTGCTTTAAAGAAAGCCCCTTACGCACCGTCAGATATTTGTGTACATTGATGGCGCGCCTGGTGTCGCCCAGGCTTCTCAGGATATCCCCTATTTTAACGTAGGCATCGACGTTCTCGCTGTCGACGCCGACCGCCAGCTTCAGCTTTTCGAGCGCCTGCTCACGTTCGCCGGCCAACAACAGATTAAGACCTTCCGCGTAGCAGGTAGCCGCATGATCCGCCGACGGCGCGCCCTTTTTCCGAAACAGCAACAGCGAAAAAAGGGCCGCAAGCGCCCCCACAATCACGAAAATGAGTATGGCTGTCATCTCCATGATACGACTCTACGCATCTTCCTGCAGGCCAAATCCGGCCTCTTCTTCGCCGAGAGAGAGGTTGCGCAGGCTGTCGAGTTCACTCTGCATTTCCGCCTGCTCTTTTCGCAGCTTCCGAATGACCTTTTTGAGGTCAAGAACCTGAAAAATCGACACGGCAAGCCAAAACAGAACGCCGAGGCCGAAGGATGCGTAGATGACCAGCCAAAGCTGCACACCGCTCGCCTCCCAGGTGCCGGTCACGAAGACAACATCCACGGGCGTGTTGCCGTTCTGCAACGCAAAACCGAGTATTGCGAGGATCAGTACAACAGCCAAAAACCACTTAACCGCCCACATGGTATCTCCTTGTTTGTTTGCCGGGCAAAATGATGCGCGCCCAGCGCGATATGGCGTTTGCGCAAAAGTACGCCCCGGCCCTAAAGGCCGGGGCGCATGCTCTCAGCCTCTATTCTGCTCTCTCAGCGTCCGAGGCATCTTTGTCCTCTGCGTCTGCCTCGGCCTCAGGAGCTGGGACCTCTTCATCGGCCGCAGCTTCTGCTTCGGGTGCGGCGTCAGTCTCCGCCACCTCTGCAGCAGCCTCTTCGCCGTTTCCGGTCG
>CAZTNL010000044.1:8686-11104 GCA_964614885.1 uncultured Calditrichaceae bacterium
AGCTTCAGCCTCAGGAGCGGGCGCGGCCTCATCGGCTTCAGCAACTGCGGCCTCCGCCTCTTTAGCTTCGTCCTTGTCCGCCTTATGAGCGCCAGACGCGCCAGCCTTTTTCTCCGACAGAATGATCTTCTTGTTTTCCTTATTGAACTCGATTACCACCAGGTCGAGTTCATCCCCGACTTTGTAGCCGTCGGACGGCTTCTGTAGTCCGGTTTTCTTCAAATGAGAAAGTGGCACGAACCCGTCGACAACTTCCGGCAGTTCGACAATAACGCCTTTCTCTATCATCCGGACGATGGTGCCTTTGGTCGGCGCCTGGGGTTGGTAGGCGTCGCCCAGAGTGTCCCATGGATTATCCATCGTCTGCTTGTATCCGAGAGAAATCCGGCGGTTCTGCTGGTCGACGTTGAGCACAACGACATCGACTTCGTCTCCCTTTTTCAACACCTCTCCAGGGTGCCTTATTTTCTTGGTCCAGGAGAGGTCTGAAATATGGATGAGGCCGTCCACGCCTTCCTCGAGCTCGACGAATGCGCCGAAGTTTGTCAGATTCCGAACGACACCGCGCTGCATCGAATCGATTGGATACTTTGCCTGAATGCCTTCCCACGGGTCGGGTTCAAGCTGCTTGAGGCCGAGAGAAATCTTGCGGCCCTCATGATCGATATTGAGGATCTTCGCGTCGATCACCTCGCCGAGCGCAACAACCTTCGATGGATGCTTGATGTGCTGCGTCCAGGACATCTCTGAGATATGAATCAGGCCCTCGACACCCTTCTCCAGCTCGATAAACGCGCCGTAGTCGGAAATGTTGACCACCTTACCCTTGATGACATCGTCCTTGTTGTACTTGTCCTTGACATTGTCCCACGGATGCGGCTGCAATTGCTTGAGGCCAAGGGAAATTCGATCCTTGGTTTCGTTGAAATCCAGAATCTGGACTTGGATCTTCTCGTCCAGAGAAACCACTTCGGAGGGATGTCCAACGCGTCCCCACGACAGGTCGTTGATATGCAGCAGGCCGTCCACGCCGCCAAGGTCGATAAACACGCCGAAGTCGGTAATATTCTTGACGCTGCCTTCGAGAATCTGGCCTTTTTCGAGATCGGCCAGAATCTTTTGGCGCTGCTCTTTCATGCCTTCTTCTACCAGAACACGATGCGAAACCACGATGTTCTTGCGAAGCTCATTGACCTTGACAATCTTGAACTCCATTTCCTTGCCGATCAAAGCGTCAAAATCGCGAATGGGCCGGACGTCGATCTGCGAACCAGGAAGAAACGCGTCCACGCCGCCAAGGTCGACAACAATACCGCCCTTGATTCTGCGCGCGCACGTACCCATCAGGGTCTCGTCCTTGTTATAGGAATCGAGAATACGCTCCCAGGTGCGCATGAAATCCGCCTTGCTCTTGGAGAGCACAAGCTGGCCGTCTTTGTCCTCGACATTGTCGAGATAGACTTCGATGTCGTCACCGACGGCAATCGAGTCCGGCTTGCCGAATTCTTCCATCGGAATTACGCCCTCGGACTTAAAGCCGATGTCGACAGCTACCTCTTTATCGCTCACGGCCAGAATTTTGCCCACGACGAGCTCACCTTCCCTGAAGTCGGACATTGTCTTGTTGTACAAATCCAACATCTCGCTGTATTCGGCGTCGGAGTATTGAGCTTCTTCCTCGAGATCTTCGAGGGCTACCACTTTGTCCTCAAAAGTCTTCGCAGGCCGAGCTTCGGGTTCAGGGGTCGCCGTCGCTGCTGCGTTTTGACTCTGAGTTTCACCTCCTTCCATCATTTTCGCATCATCATCGCTATGTGCGATTTGTTCTTTGTTAGACATGAAAAATTACCTCCTTAGTGGTTTATTGGTGAAGTCCAGAAGGACTTCGTAACTCTCTGCATTTAGAAACGATCAGCTCGACACTTTCATCGATGGTCAGATCGGTCGTGTCGAGCTCAACGGCATCGCTCGCCTTACACAGCGGCGCGACGGTTCTCCCGGAATCATGTTTGTCACGCCGGGCGATATCTTTCCGGATTGCCTCCAGTTCAACCCGTTGTCCGCCGCTCTTTTTTTCCAGATAGCGGCGGCGCGCCCTTTCTTCCAGGCTTGCAAACATGAAAATCTTGATGTCCGCGTGCGGAAAAACCGCGGTCCCGATATCGCGGCCATCCATGACGACCGACGTCTGCTCGGAAATCTTCCGCAGTTTCCCGGTAATCACCTCTCTGACAGAGGCGAGTTCCGAGATGGCGGACACCTTCAGTGTGACTTCCTGAGACCGAATCTCGCGGGTCACGTCCCGGCCATTCAGCAGGACATACTCCTTCCCATCCCGATGCACAAGCTGAATATTCAGGTTTTTCAAAAGAGCTAAAATTTGCTCATTTTGATCTGAAAAATCAAGTTTTTCTTTTA
>CAZTNL010000045.1:0-10838 GCA_964614885.1 uncultured Calditrichaceae bacterium
GGATGCCCCGACGACTGGTCAGTTCCTTCAGACTACGCAACGGATCGACCCAGAGCACGGCGACTTTATCGGAGCTCTGCGCGAAGATCGGAGTCCCGCCAAGATAAAGAAGAAAGAAGGCGATGAGAATACGTTGAATCATGACGGTAGGATGGCCTTTCACGGCAAACGTGGACTGAACACGAGATTGAGAACGCCCGCGACGCAAAGCGCGATGCCCAGAAGCAGTTTCTTTTTGTGCGTGATCATGGAAACGCCGGCAGGCACGAGCATCAAGCCGGCGAAAAGCGATATTCTATAGGTGCTCAAAGCGACAAGCAAGCAAAAGACGGCCCAGATGATCCACTTCTCAGCCGTCGTAAACCCTCTCTTTTTCTGATCTTCGTTTTCTGTCTTATCTTTGCCCGCCTGGTTCTGCAACTGTTCACCCGTCACGCGATGGTTTCAGCCAGATCGTCCACCAGCCTGCCGAGCGTTTCCGCCGTCACCTGAAAAGACTTGGGCGTTCTGCCCGACCCGGCCTTACCTGCATTGTAGCGTGCCAGGCTGACGGCTTCCCGTCCGGCCAAAAGCAGTTCATAGTAGTACAGCGGCCCGCCTTCTTCGGTCCGCACGGCGCTTC
Organism: uncultured Calditrichaceae bacterium; assembly: GCA_964614885.1. GTDB lineage: Bacteria > Zhuqueibacterota > Zhuqueibacteria > Oceanimicrobiales > Oceanimicrobiaceae > JAJDAG01. The sequence goes on from CAZTNL010000045.1 coordinate 623, forward strand.
GCAACTGAGCACGATGGTTTTCTGTATCGAACTCAGAGAATTCCAGCTCCTCACCGAGATACGATAGCCGCGCCCTGACTTTTTTCGCGCGCTCGCGTACCTCCTCATCTGAAATGTCAGACGGGCTGGAAGCCCGGGTAACCTCAACGCGGGTCAGAATAAAACTGAACTTATCGAAGTCCACGACTTCGCACGAAAACCGGAGATCACTGACGCTGGTGCGCGCCACCTGCATCTTTCCCGCCTCCAGAGGTCCCTGCTTCCGAAGAAATTTTACTATCGCGTCGCCGTAGTTCATAAGAAGTCACCTGCGCTTAAGTTACGATCTATTCATTCAAAATCAACGCTTATTGTTACCAGCAGCGGCTTATTTTACTCAATTTCAAGTTCGCTGTGCTCATTTCCATCGAAAGACAGCAGGGTGCGCGCTTCATCAACGATTGTTTCTACGTGGACAGGTCGCTGCCATATCTTGAAAAGGTTGGCCAGCGTGTCCCGTGCCTCGCGCTGGTCGAGCTCTACGCCCTCGTATATGTGCAGCAGATATAACTCACCGCGGTTAAGATAATTGGCGTCTTCCACATAGATAAAAGGCTGGCCGAAGTTTGTCAGCCCGGCTAGCAACCTCTGCTTTATTGCCCGGAACTCTCTGTCGGAAATTTCATAGAGATCGCTACGGTCATTGTAGTCGAAAGTGAACATTTTCTGCTCGAAACAGAACTCCGGAGTCAGAAAGGCGTCGATGAACATCAGGTCGTTGTACATTCGCCGCACTTCGAAAATCTTCTTGCGACCGAGTCCGAGGTCCTTGTCCCACTCCTGTTTCGTGCGCCAATCGTCACACTCATCGTACTCTTTTCCAAACTTGCCTTTGTTCCAGCGATCTTCAATATCCCGAAACAGCTCGACCCCGAGTTTATACGGGTTGATCCGTCCGGGACTGGTTGCGACCGTACCTGAGTGATGGTCCGCGTAATCGATGACCTCGGCGTCGGTGAGAACCTTTTCCGTCATGATCGTAGAATGCCAATAAGTCGCCCACCCCTCATTCATGATCTTGGTCTGGCCCTGGGGTGTGAAGTAGTACGCCTCGTCGCGGATGATGGTCAGAATATCGCGTTGCCAGCGCTGAAGCGGGGCGTTGTCGATCAAAAATGCCAGCACATCCCGTTCTCTCTGGGAAGGAAACTTCTGTTGCTCATCGTTGAGCTTTTCCTGAGCCGCCAGTCTCTCCTGCTCGACGACCTCCTTGGGATTGATGAATGGCTCCATGTACGATTTGCTCTTGAGCTTCACCGGGCGTGCCGGCTCCAACGTTTCCCCATCGTGGCCGTTGTCGCCATTGCGCTTAATGAACGGAAGGTGTGGGTCTATCAGGTTTTCCAGAGAAAGACACACCTCGATGAAATCTTCAACCGTGTCAGCGCCGAACTTTTCGATGTAGCGGCGAACCTGAGTGGCATGATTCGCCATTTGATCCATCATCTTGCGGTTCGTTTTCGAGAACCAGAGATTGTTCTTGAAGAAATCGCAGTGGCCGTAAACGTGCGCCATCACCAACTTTTGATCGACCGGTTTGTTGCACTTCATGAGGTATGCATAGCATGGGTCGTTGTTGATCACCAGCTCGTAGATTTTCTGCAGACCATACTCGTACCCGCGGGCAAGCTCTTCGTATTCCATGCCATATCGCCAATGCGGGTAGCGTGTTGGAAAGCCGCCGTAGCTGGCGACTTCGTTGAGTTCGTCAAACTCCACGACTTCGAAGATGGTCTCATAAAAATCGAGGCCATAGTCGCTGGCGTAACGCATGATCGTTTGTCGCTCGAGCTCAAGCTCTTCAGGCAGATCCATCTTGCTCTTTCCTATGCGCCTTTGCCTAGAAACACCTTGATCGATTCGTAAATACCGTCTTTGTCCGGTATTTCGGACAGGGCCAGCTTTTCTTCCCCGGTCAGCGTCTCTTCCAGGTCCCGAATGAACTGGCCGCTACCGTACGGGCTTTCGACCTGGCCATAGCAGAACAGGTTGACCCGCGGCAACAGGCGATCTTTGAGAAGGGTGACGCACTCGTCCGTGTCTATCTCGCCCCAGTTGTCTCCATCGGAGAAATGAAAAATGTACACATTCCAGTCCGAAGGGGCATAATTTTCCTCGATGAGCGCGTCAGCCAGCTTGTACGCAGACGAAATAATCGTGCCGCCGCTTTCGCGTGTGTGATAGAAGGTCTCTTTGTCGACCTCACGCGCCACGGCGTCGTGGATGACATAGCGGGTCTCGATGTTGTCATACTGGTGGTGCAGCCAAGTGTCGATCCAGAACGATTCCGTGCGCACGATTTCCTTCTGCTCATCGCCCATCGACCCGGACACGTCCATCATGTAGATGATGACGGCGTTGCTGTCCGGCTCACTGCTGGTTTTCCAGGTCCGGTAGCGCCGGTCTTCCCGAATTGGCACGATCACCGGGTCGTCCTGGTTGTAACTCTGGGCGATGATTTGCCGGCGGAGCGCCTGCTTGTACGTGCGTTTGAAGTGGCGCAGCGACTCAGGCCCCTTGTCGCTGATGCCTGTGTACCGGAGTTTCTCACTGGTAATGTTGTGCTTGCCCTTAGGCTTGATGTTGGGCAGCTCCAGTTCCTCACCCAGCATCTCGGCCAGCTCGTCCAGCCCAATATCGACTTCGAGGACATGTCGGCCCGGCGCATCCCCGGCAGGGCCGGCCATCGGGTCACCGCCACGGCCGACTGGAGTTCCTACATCACCTTCTCCCTGCCCCACGCCACCCATCTTCTTGCCATTCAGCCGAAAACGCGGAATGTTCACCTGATGAATCGGAATGCTGACGAAATCCTTCCCTTTCTTGCCGATCATCTCGCCGCGGGTGATGTACTTCTTCAGGTTCTTTTTGACCCGGCCGCGGACGATCTTGCGGAAACGACTGACGTCTCTGTCGATTCTCTTGACCATTATGACAAAGCCTCTTTCACATCGCCGCGCGCAAAAATACTGGCCACGTAGTTCAACACATCCGTTGCGCTCTCGTCGTTGTAGCCGAAGTATTTCATCATGCGGCTCTTGACAACGTCTATTTTTTCCTGGGTCTCTTTGTCGACAACATTAGAGATCAGCGAGGTCAGCTTGATGGAATCCTTCTGGTCTTCGAACAGCTTGAGTTCCAGCGCCTTCTGCAGACGTTCGTTGGAACGGTAGTCGAACGATTTGCTCTCGAGGGCAAGAGCACCGATGTAATTCATGATCTCGCGGCGGAAATCGTCTTTTCGGCTATCGGGGATATCGATCTTTTGCTCGATCGAACGCATCAGACGCTCATCCGGTTCTTCGTCCTGGCCGGTGTACTTATTCTTGACTTTTTCCTTCTGCGTGTACGCCTTGACGTTGTCGATGTAGTTTCCGCACAGTTTTTTCAGCGCTTCTTCGTCGGCAGCAATCGCCCGCTGAACCTCCGACTTGACGATGTCCGCATACTCCTCTTTCACGACGCTGAGCAACTCACGGTAGCGCTTTTTCTGGTCCTCGCTCGTGATGAGGGAATGGTGCCGCAGCCCTTCCTCGAGTTCGTTGATAACCATGAAGGGATTGATGCAGGTTCGGCCTTCGTCGCTGACGAGCGCGTTGGAAATCTTGTCCTGAATATAGCGTGGCGAGATCCCATCCATGCCCTCACGTTCTGCCTCCAGCCGCAGCTCCTTAATGTTGTCTTCGGTAAAGCCGGGCAGCGTCTTCCCGTCATAGAGCTTAAGCTTCTGCATCAGCGTGAGCTGGGCTTTCTTGGGTTCTTCCAGTCGGGTGAGGACGGCCCACATCGCTGCCAACTCGATCGTGTGCGGTGCGATATGCTTACCTTTGATGCGCGCCTGGTTGTAATCCTTTTCGTAGATCTTAATCTCATCCGACAACCGCGTAATGTAGGGCACGTCGATCTTGACCGTGCGATCGCGAAGCGCCTCCATGAATTCATTAGACTGCAAACGCTTGTATTCAGGCTCGTTCGTGTGCCCGATGATAACCTCATCAATATCGGTCTGCGCGAACTTCTTGGGCTTGATCTTATGTTCCTGTGAGGCGCCAAGCAAATCGTAGAGGAAGGCGACATCCAGCTTCAGCACTTCAATGAACTCGACGAGACCGCGATTGGCAATGTTGAGTTCACCGTCGAAGTTGAATGCCCTCGGATCTGAGTCTGAGCCGTAGAGAGCGATTTTCCGGTAGTTGATATCGCCCGTAAGTTCGGTGGAGTCCTGGTTCTTCTCGTCTTTCGGCTGAAACGTGCCGACGCCCACTCTGTCTTTCTCGGACAGAATCAGCCGCTTGACCCGCACATCCTCGATAATGCGTGCCCAATCGCCGCCATATTCATGACTCTTTTCCTGAAAGACCTGGCGACAGAATGGATTCAGCTCCCCGCGCACATCAATCTGATCATCCTCAGGCAAATCCTTGTTCAGCTCAGCCAGTACCTGTGGCCGCAGGTCAGGCGGGATAAGCAGCAGCGGCTCCTCGTGCATCGGTGAAGGTTCCCAGGTTTCCGTACCGTCCGGCTGACGAATTTTCCACGCGTAAGTGTAGAGCGCTCCGTCTTCCGTTCGGGAGTAAGCCTCCAGTCCTTTCTTGAGCAGGCGAACGATGGTGCTCTTGGCGCTGCCGACCGGTCCATGCAGGAGGAAAACGCGTTTCTCGGTCCCATATCCTTTAGCCGCCGAGTTGATCAGGTTTACGAACTTCTGGATGGGCCGTTCCAATCCATATACAGCATCTTCACCGCCACGGATCGGGTCGTCAAAGAAATTGTAGTGGATGATCTTCTCGTTGTATTCCTGATATTCCTCGGTTCCGTACGAGAGAATCATATCGTAGAGGCGCTGAAATGCATTCCGCGTCACCCGTGGATTTGCCCTGACTATGTCGAGATAATCCGCGAACGTTCCCTCCCATGTCAGCTCCCGGTAGACGTTGACGTTCTGCAGTTGCTTTATAAGAGAAATGACTGAATGGTCCTGTGTTGAGGGCTCGGTCTTCTTAACGGAGTCTTTGGCGCTCATCTTACACCTCCAGGTTCGGTTGGAAATAGCTTCCAATTCGCGGCCACGGCTTTCTAAATATTAAACAAAATCTATGCCATCTTCGATTCCTTACTTTGCAGGCGTGTTCTCATAGTGACTGTCGCACAGGAGTGCGCAAATTTAGCAGTGGCCGGACCGCTTGAGCCAGGTTGCTACATCCCATTTGACAACAATGTATCGATACAAAAATGTCGAAACAAGTTGCCTCATTTCGACAAGTGGATTTCAAAGAGCTAAACACCGGTTAGGTTAATATAACCAAAAGTTATAAATTTAATAATCAAAAAGTCAACTTTTTTTACCGCCCCATAATCGCTGCTACCCGGCTCTCCTGCGTCGTTAGCTTTCTGGATCAAACCTGTCAATTTGTATATCGGTTCCATTTGTCGATCCATACAGTTTTCCGTTGACTATATTTCAGCAGTTTTGTAAAATGCGGTGCGTCCGGCCATGGTGAAAGGGGTTAACCTTATGTTTTCAAAAGTGCTAAGTGCGGCGGTTCTCGGTATTGACGCATACATCGTTGAAGTAGAAGCCCACCTGGAAGGCCAGCTCCCTTTCTTCGCCATCGTAGGCTTGCCCGAAGGCGCCGTGCGCGAATCCAAGGAGAGGGTCAACGCGGCCATCAAGAATTCCGGTTTTCGGTTTCCAATCAAACGCATCACCATCAACCTCGCGCCGGCCGACATCAAGAAAGAAGGCTCGGCATTCGACTTGCCAATCGCCATCGGCATTCTGGCCGCCATGGGCCAGGTTTCGATCGAGCATCTGACTGATTATGTCATTCTGGGCGAGTTGTCGCTGGATGGCAGTCTGCGCCCGGTCAGAGGAGCGCTACCCATCACGCTCGCTGCCCGAAAGGCCAGAGCCAAGGGCATCATCCTGCCGCGCGTGAACGCCAAAGAAGCGGCTATCTCGAGCGACGTAAAAGTCTACCCGGTTTCCACCTTGTCCGAAGCGGTCGACCTGCTGAACGGAATCAAGCCCGTAGAGGCATTCAAAGTAAACATTGAGGAAGTGTTCTCCCGCAACCGCAATTACCTCTACGATTTTTCCGACGTTAAGGGACAGGAGCATGTGAAACGGTCGCTGGAAGTGGCGGCTGCCGGAGGGCATAACATTCTGATGGTCGGGCCGCCCGGTTCCGGCAAGACCATGCTGGCGAAACGATTTCCGTCGATATTACCGGACCTCACCCTCGACGAAGCATTGGAAACCACCAAGATTCACTCAGTAGCGGGCATGTTACCCCCCGACACAGCGGTCGTGGGAACGCGGCCGTTTCGGGCGCCGCACCACACCATCAGCGACGCCGGCCTCATCGGAGGGGGACATGTGCCAAAACCGGGCGAGGTGAGTTTGGCCAACCACGGCGTCCTTTTTCTGGATGAGCTGCCCGAGTTCAAGAAAAACGTACTGGAGGTGATGCGGCAGCCGCTGGAAGATGGACACGTGACGATTTCGCGCGCAACCATCTCCCTCACCTACCCCGCAGAGTTTATGCTCGTGGCCGCGATGAATCCGTGCCCGTGCGGTTTCCTTACCGACCCCAATAACGATTGCTCCTGCGCGCCGCCCCAAATCCAGAGATATCTGGCTCGCGTGTCCGGGCCACTCCTCGACCGGATTGACATCCATGTCGAGGTGCCGGCCGTGAAGTTTAAGGAGCTGGCCAGCGATTCTTCGGGCGAGACTTCGCAGGTGATTCGGGAGCGGGTCAAAACAGCCCGCGACAGGCAGTTGCGACGTTTCAGCCATAGAAAAGACATATTTTGCAATGCGCGAATGGAGTCCAAAGAAATCCGTCGGTACTGTCAGGTCGACGAGCGCTGCCAGCAGTTGCTGAAAACCGCGATCACGCGCCTGGGACTTTCGGCACGGGCCTACGACAGAATTCTGAAGGTGTCGCGCACGATCGCAGACATTGAAGGTGCTGAACAGATTAGGCCGGAATTCGTCAGCGAGGCCATTCAGTACCGCAGCCTGGACAGAAATATGAGCAACCCTGTATAGCCAAAGCCGCAGTGCAAAGAAACAATTACGTACGGGTGGCGTAGACAGCTCAATACTCGCCCCTTTCGCAAATCCATTAGGAGGCCAACATGCTCAAGAAATACCTGCCAGGAATCCTGGCACTCGTTCTTATCACCGCTTATTCGCACAAGGCGGTATCAGGACCGCCGCCGGTTGGCGAAAAACGCTCGATCTCCGACTTCACATTGACCGATTACAACGGCGTCAAGCACGCGCTCAGCGACTACAAAGAGGCGAAAGGCATCGTTGTCATGTTTATCGCCACACGCTGTCCCGTCTCCAACGCCTACAACGGACGCATGGCCGCCCTTTACGCTGACTACCAAAAGCGCGGGTTCGCTTTTGTGGGCATCAACTCGAACAAGGCCGAGGCAGCCAGTGAAATCAAGGAACATGCGGGTAAGAACCACCTCGCCTTCACAATCCTCAAGGACCCGGGTAACCTCATCGCAGACAAGTTCGGGGCCACGGTCACGCCCGAAATCTTCGTTCTGTCGAACGAGCTGCAGTTGTTATATCACGGCCGCATAGACGACTCCCGTCGTGAGGCCAATGTCAAATCCAAAGACCTGCGCGACACACTGGACGCCATCCTTGCCGGCAAATCCGTCCCAGTGACGGAAACCAAGGCTTTCGGCTGTTCCATCAAACGCATAAAGAAGGATACATGAGAACGTTTTACTGCTTTTTCTTTCTCCTGGTTGCGACTAGCTGCAACCAGGGGGAAGAAACCCGCTCAGCTGGCGCTGGCCGGCCTGACGCAAATCACGTTGCGGTAGAGCCTCTAAATGAGGCCGGTCTTGCACGGCTCATCAGCAACAGAGCCGGCAAGGTGCTCCTCCTGAACGTCTGGGCCACCTGGTGTGTGCCCTGCAAGGAAGAATTCCCGGATCTTATCAAACTCGCCACAAAGTACAAGGGTACCGATTTCGAATTTGCGGCGATAAGCGTCGATTATCCGGACGAAACCGACTCTAAAATCAAGCCTTTCCTTCAAAAGCTCAAGCCCAGTTTTCCCGTCTATGTAAGAGATTTCGAAGATGAGCAGGCTTTTATCAATCATCTGAATCAACAGTGGAGCGGCGCCTTACCCGCTACATTCGTCTTCGACGCCACAGGGAAGCAGCGCGTGTTTCTGCAGGGAAAGCAGGATTACGCTAGTCTCGAAAGCGCTCTGCAGGCCGCTGTCAAGTAGTTTTCAGCCTGTTCACGTCGCCTGCCCGAATCGCTCCTCCGCGAGATTGTACCCGTCCTGCAACATTAGCTTCATCCGGTCCGGGTCGAATTCGAGGCCGTTGAGACCAAAATTATTACGCAGACGCAAAACTTCGATGCGGACAGTTCGCTGCCTGGAGAACGGGCTTCCATCTACGCGAAAGATATCATCCACCCGGCTGGGAGACCAGCCGGGCTCGGCCATCACCTTTTGCCTCAGTCGATGCACATACTCGGTACCTCTGCTGTACAATTGCGGAATAGCGAGATCGTTGGCGCCAACTTCGTCGGAGTATGAGGAAACCGTTCTCTCGAGAATGTCAAAAATCCTCTGATACCGCTGGTTACGAACACCGCTCCGGCCTGAAGAGAGGAGGATAGCCAGGATATCCGTTGCGCCCGCGTCGATGGCGACCTGAATCGGCGCGTACTCCCGAACTCCACCGTCCACGTATTGCCGCGGCTCCGTATCGCTGGAGCGAATCTCTATTGGCGGCATGAAAACAGGCTGCTCCGCCGAGGCGATAACCGCGCGGAGCATTTCGTCATGGTCGGCGACCTGGATGACGTCGTACTCGTCGCTGCCCTGCAGATTGCTATTGGTGAAATAGACAAGTCGTTTCGTTTGCAAGCAAACGGTCGAAACGAATATCTCAACCCCTGAAGATATCAGTCGCTCATAAGCACTGGCCGGGAATTCTTGCCTGGCCAGCCTGATGAAGGGCTTTACGCTAAAAAGAGAGTTGTGGTTCAGAACCCGGTCGCCGATATCCCCTTTTAGCAGCAAGTCCTCCGTGCTGTTGGTCGTGTAGATGCGCTCCAACGATTCAATGTCTTTGATGGCAGCCAGCGGGGCAATCAGCCCGCCCGTGCTCGTGCCGCTAATGATTTCGAATTCAATGCCGGTCTCTTTCTCAAACAGATACTTGAGAACCCCAACTGCGAAGGCGCCTTTTGAACCACCACCGCTGATTACCAGAGCGTGTCGTCGTGCCATGACTGACCTCCTTTCGCCACTTGTTTAGTTTTCGGCAAAGCCATCATCATCGTGACGATGGAAAAACGTGTCAAGGTTCACCCCAATACCGGCCTCGAGCCAGTTTTCCCTATGCTCATACTCGCGGAAGAAGCGAAAGGAAAACAAAACCGGATTCAGCTCAACGAGAAAACCGCCGCTCCAGAGTTTTGTGGCGCTGGTGCCCCACAGTGCCTCAGCCGTCAGCTGTACGTTGAATAGCGTGCCGAAGTCGGTGTTTTTTGTGTAAAGCCGGAGAGCGGCTGCTGGCCCTAGCACCACGTCCACGCCAGGATTGGCATACGTGCCCAGACCCGTCAGCCCAAGCCTTACCTTGTTTCCAGGCAACGTTATCGAAGGCTGCGTTCGAACGGTGGCCAGGTACAGCTCCGCGTCCATATTGGAAGACGAGCGAAACCCCTGACCGAACGTGACGGGTAACACGAAACCACGTCCGATTTCCTGGGAGATGCCCTCACCAACGCCTGAAAGCCCAATAAGGGCGAAAGTCAGCCCCAGGGCAAGCCTACGAGAGATTTGCGTGCTTTTCATTTCACAATCCTCCTGACAAACGTGTGCAAAGCGCTTTTTCCTATAAGAGCGCAATTTTGCAGAAAGTATCTCAGAAAGATGAAGGGATGTCTGCATTATTCGCAAACTGCCGCTGCGAAGGGTCAGGCCGGAGAGAAATTAGTACGAAGCATCGTCCACCACCCACAAAACTGCCACGTGGATGAGGGACAAACTGATTTATCGGAAGTTGCTCTTCAGTACGAGTAAACTGCGCAAGCGGTGTGGAGGCGGGATGTCAGCACAAAAAAAATCCCTGTATTTCGGTGTGGGGAATCAAAGAACCGCGTCAAACACGG
>CAZTNL010000046.1:0-4517 GCA_964614885.1 uncultured Calditrichaceae bacterium
TTGTACCCTTTTGACTCTTTGTCGACAGAAGAACGCTCAACAGCCCAAACAGGCCTTTCATCCTGTGAATGCGACGTTTCGTCACTTAGAGCCTAACCAATCGGTATGGCACCAGTACAACGATCTTATGGCGGGGGGTCTTCCCACGCCGCGGGAGTCCAGGCGAAACTCATTCATTAGCCTGAAAAAGTCATAGCCATGGAGTTACAGAGTACACAGAGCTTCAATTTTTTTGAAAGTTAAGAAGGTGAGCCGTTCTGATTTTCCGAAATTATGTTTTACGGCGAACAGTTTCTTTAAGTTTTTGTTTTTCTGTGCCATCTGTGGCAACATTTGTGAATTGATCAGGTTAGGAAAAAGGAGAGTTGAAATGCGAGATCTTAAAGGCATTGTGTGTAGTGGAGTATTGGCCATATTTCTGATGGGAAATCTGGTCGCCGGCGAAGTCAGTGGCAAGATTCCGATCACGACCAAGTCCAGCGACGCCAAAGCGGCCTATCTGCAGGGCCGCGATATGCAGGAACGTCTGCGTGGAAATGAGGCGCTGGCTTATTTCGAGGAGGCGATTGCTGCCGACGAAAATTTTGCCCTGGCCCACTTCGGCTATGCAGTGAACGCGCCGAGCGCCAAAGCTTTTTGCCCACATGAACGAAGCGGTCAGGCTTGCCGCAAACACCTCTGAGGGCGAGCAGCTGTGGATCAAAGGGTTCCAGGCCGGCGTAGACGCCACCCTGGCAAACAGCGGGAACTGTTCACCGAACTTGCCCGCAAGTACTCACATGACGAGCGCGCGCACAACATCCTCGGCGGCTTTCTTTTTGGCCAGCAGGAATGGCAGGAAGCGATCAAGGAGTATGAAAAAGCGATCGCGATCAATCCGGAATTTTCGCAATCGTACAATCAGCTCGGCTATGCCTACCGGTTTCTCGGAAAGTATGATGACGCCGCGGCTGCGTTCCAGAAGTATATCAAAGTCCTGCCGGACGACCCGAACCCGTACGACTCGTATGCCGAATTGCTGCTGAAAATGGGCAAGTACGATGAATCCATCGAAAACTACCGCAAGGCGCTGGCGGTCAACCCGAATTTCGTGGCATCGCACGTGGGGATCGCTACCTGCTACAATCTCAAAGGAGACTGTCCCTCGGCGCGGAAGGAGCTCGACCGGATGTATGAGAGCGCGAAGAACGATGGTCAGCGCCGGGGCGCGCTGTTCGCAAAGACCGTTTCCTATGTTTTCGAAAGCGATCTCGACAACGCGCTGAAAACGGAAGAGCAGCGGTACGGACTTGCCAGGAAGATCGACGATCGGGCAGCGATGAGCGGCGATCTTGCGACTCTGGCCAACATTCTCGTCGAGTTCGGCGAGACGGATAAAGCGCTGGCCAGATATGATGCATCTATCAAAATGATGCGGGAGTCCGGACTTTCGGATCGGCAGAAGCAGCTTGCAGAGCAATTCCGGCATGTCAATCTTTTCAACGTTGCCGAGCACCGCGGCGATGCGGCGGCTGCGGGACGGGAGGCAGAGGCCTTCGGGAAACTTGCCGTTGCGTCGAACAATCCGGCGCAAATCCGCGGAACGCATGGTTTGCGCGGGCGGCTGGCGCTGATGCAGAAGGACTTCGACACGGCTGTCGCCGAACTGCAGCAGAGCAACATGCAAAATCCGTACAGTCTGTTTCGCCTCGCGCTGGCCTACCAGGGCAAAGGTGAAAGCGCAATGGCAGACGAGTGGATCGGCAAGGCGACTCACTTCAACGCGCTCAACAACCTGAACCAGGCGTTCGTGGTACACAGGGCGCACAAGATGATGTCCATGAAATAGCCGGAATAGAAAAATCTGCCAGGGTTCAGCGCCCTGGCAGATTTTTTTTAAAGCGGAACCTCGCGACCGGCTTGAAGCGGCGGTGAGGCCGGCATAACAAAGGCCCTAACTGTTCACCCGTTCGATGTAACGGCCGTCGCGGGTGTCGATTTTGAGCACGTCGCCTTCCTTGATGAAGAGCGGCACCTGCAGCTCAGCGCCGGTTTCGAGCTTTACCGGCTTTTGCAGGTTGGAGACCGTGTCCCCCTTCACGCCGGGGGATGCTTCGACCACTTCCAACTGGATGAACATCGGCAGGCTGACCTCAACGACATTGCCTTCGAGGAAAAGCACGCTGACATGGGTGCCTTCCTTCAGGAACTTGAACTGATCGCCCAGCATCTCCTTGTCGACATTTATCTGCTCATAAGTCTCGCCATCCATGACGCAGATATGATCGCCGGCATCGTAGAGATACTGCATATCCTTGCTTTCCAGGCGGACTTCCTCGATGTTGTCGTGCTGGCGGAAGGTCACGTCCACAACTTTCCCTGATTTCAGTTGCTTGAGTTTGGTGCGGATAAAGGCGTGCCCTTTGCCGGGTTTCACGTGCTGGAATTCGTTCACAAGCCAGATCTCTCCGTTGTAACGAATGGCCATGCCGTTACGAAAATCAGAAACATTTGCCATTGAAGTCCTCCAGGCGTTTCTTTTGATGCCGCGATCTTGTTCGATGCAGTCGCAGCCGAGTAAGAGAATCATCTGCTGACGGGCAGCGGGTGCGCCTCACGCTTTGTTTTCGTCGAAGTTTTTGAAGAGACGAAATTAAGAAAATTGCGGCTAACAAGCAACCAAAAAGGCAAGAGACGCATGCGCAATTTTGTTGACATTGCCTTGCATATTATTAACTTTACGCTGCTCACTCGCATATGGATTAGAATGGAACCATTCTCAGGTCTCGCCCGGCGTTGCCAAAGCTCAGCATCATAGTTCCCGCGTTGAATGAGTCAGAATGTCTGCCGAACCTTCTTGCCGACATCGGGTCTCTGAAGGACGGTTTCGATCTGGAGGTGGAGTGCCTGATCGTGGACGGCGGCTCCGAAGATAACACTGTGGCGATTTGCCGGCAAAACGGCGCGCGTGTTGTACAGAGCGAAAAGGGGAGAGGCCGGCAATTGGCCGCGGGCGCAGAGGCCGCCGAAGGTGATTTTTTGCTGTTTGTTCATGCCGATTGTCGTTTGAGTCGTGCGCATTGCGAAGCGGCTGTCCGCGCCCTCGAAAGCGGCGAGGTCATTGCGGGCGGCTTCCATTTGCAGTTCGACGATACGCATTTTATTCTCAAGGCTGCCGAGGCGATCAACAAGCTGCGCTTCCGGTTGACGCGGATTTTCTACGGCGACCACGGGCTGTTTATCAACCGCGATACCTATTTTCGGCTGGGCGGCTACAAGCCGATGCCATTGTTCGAGGACGTAGAGTTTTCCAGCAGGCTAAAGCGAGCCGGTCGCGTGAAGCTGATTTCGCCGCCGATGCGAACATCGGCTCGGCGGTTCCGGAGCCGTGGCATCGTTTGTACGTATCTCAATATGGCGGCTTTGCACATTTGCTACTGGCTCGGTGTTTCTCCCGACCGCCTGGCAGAATGGTACCGGACGAACGGCCGCGGCTGCTGACTCCGCGCTTTGTTTGTCCGGGAACAGATGTTCGCAGGGGTCCTGTGACCCGGAGTGGGCCGGCAGGCGCCCTGCGGGAAGTTAATTTGAACAAAGTCGGCTAAAGGCGCGTAGGGTATGAAAAAAGCGGACTACAGCATTGCCTCCGAGGAGGAGCGCGAAAACGTCGTTGTCATTCTGCAGAGAAATGCCAACGAGATGATAGAGCAAAAAGTAGTGCGGGATCCTGTCAGGCTGCGACAACTGGTTTCCAGACTTTGTGACCGGGTCATGGCCGGCGACATCATCGTCGGCAAGGATTTTGAAACACTCGTGCAGATTTTTCAGAAGAAGCCGGTGTGTTGAAGCCGGTCACCAGCAAGAGTATTTCGCAGTTGCGGCAGGAAGTGGCTGGCTGCAGGCGCTGCCCGCGTCTGGTTTCCTGGCGCGAAGAGGTGGCAGCGCGGAAGGTGAAGCGATTTGCACAGGAGTCATACTGGGGAAGAGCTGTCCCCGGATTCGGTGACCCGTCGGCGCGCTTGTTGCTCGTCGGCCTGGCGCCGGCGGCGCACGGCGCCAATCGTACCGGCCGCATGTTTACCGGCGACCGCAGCGGCGAATGGCTTTACCGCAGTTTGCACAAATTCGGCTTTGCCAATCAGCCCGATTCTGTTTCTGTGGACGACGGTCTCGAGCTGAGCGCGTGCTATGTTACCGCGGCCGTGCGGTGCGCGCCGCCGCAAAATAAGCCCAATGCCGGGGAAAAAGTGAACTGTTTTCCTTATTTACTGAGGGAACTCGAACTGTTGCCTGAGCTCGAAGTGGTCGTCGCACTCGGCAGAATCGCATTTGAGACAACGGTGAAGGCGTTCAGGCAGGCGGGCCTCGAAGCATCAGGAACGAAACCGGTATTCGGGCACGGAAGGGAAGTGACTTTCGGTGATGGTATAACGCTGATCGCGTCGTACCACCCGAGCCAGCAGAATACGTTCACCGGCCGGCTGACAGAACCGATGTTCGACGCGATTTTTGCCCGCACACGGTCACTGCTGTCCGGC
>CAZTNL010000046.1:4617-10551 GCA_964614885.1 uncultured Calditrichaceae bacterium
TTCTGGTGCTCGCCGGGTCCATCGGGCTCGTGGCTTTGCAAAGTCGTTTCGCCGGAACCGCCACCCCAAAGTCTGCGCAACAGGCTGTGATCCCGGGCGTTCCCGCGGACTCAGCCCGGGCAGAGTCGGTGGTGCCGGCGGCCGTAGCGGAGTCGGAACCAGCGGCAGAAGCCAAGTATGATGTCGAACAGTCGATGGATGCCATCGAAGCGAACGATTTGCGCGCCCATGTCGAGTTTCTGGCCGACGATCTGCTCGAAGGCCGGGACACCGGCAGTCGCGGGGCCCGGGTTGCCGCCAACTACATCAAAACCTGTTTTCAGCGGTTCGGGCTGGAACCGGTCGGCGACGAGGGTACATTTTTTCAAAGAATCCCCTTCAGGAAAAAGGCGATAGCCAATTCCTCGCAAATGAAAGTCGAGATCAACGGTGAAATGGTGCCCCTAAACTACAAAAGCGATTTTCTCGTAGTGAAGCCGCCGCATCGTTCAGGCGAGCCGCTGACCCTGGCAAGCGCTTTTGCCGGTTTCGGCATTCGGGCCGACGAGTATGATTACGACGATTATCGCGATTTGGATGTGGCGGGCAAAGCGGTTATCTATCTCGGCGGGGAGCCGGCTTCTGGAGACACCGCCTTTTTTGCCGGCGAGCGTCCGACAAAGTATTCCCGAAGCCGGGCAAAACGCCGCCTCGCAGGCGAAGTTGGCGCGGCCGCATCGGTGAGCGTTTTTGGCGCCAGAGAGGCAGCCCGGTTTTCCTGGAACGATTTGCAGCGCTTTCTGGCCCGGCCGGGCGTGCAGCTCGATGAACGGGCCAACAGCTCCAGCGCCGGTGATATTCCGGCAATGGTCGTCAGCGCCGACGCGGCGGAGTTGCTTTTTGCCGATGAAGGGCAGTCGTACGCCGATTTGGACAGGATGGCTGAGAAGGGCGCGCTGCAGCCGTTTGCAATGAAGAAAAAATTGGAATTCAAAATCAATTTTACCGACGAGCCGTTTGAAGACAATAACGTCGTCGGCTATCTGGAAGGCTCGGACCCGGCCCTCAAGTCCGAGGTAATCGTTATTACGGCACATTACGATCACGTCGGCATCGGCACGCCGGTCGCCGGGGATTCCGTCTACAACGGAGCGGCCGACAACGCCTCGGGGGTGGCCGGGTTGCTCGAGCTCGCCGAGGCCTTCAGCTCCCTGCCGCAGGCGCCACGACGTTCTCTGCTTTTTCTGGCGGTGACCGGGGAGGAAAAAGGGCTTCTGGGCTCACGATACTATGTCGAGCATCCGATATATCCTCTGAAGAAAACCGTGGCCAATTTCAATCTGGACATGATCGGGCTGGGAGACTCCACGGCGATGGTTGTCTTTGGGGGAGAGCGCAGCTCGCTCGGTGAGAACGTCAGAAAGGCAGCCGAAGCGCTCGGCGTAGCCATCTATCCCGACGAGATTCCTGAAGAGCGGGTATTTTATCGCAGCGACCATTACAGTTTCGCGCGTAAGGGGGTGCCCGCGGTTCTTCCAAGTTTTGGCATGCACCGGGAATGGATGTCTGAATTTCGCAAGTTCTACCATCGACCGTCGGATGACAAGAATCTGCGCTGGCTCAACTACAACAACATGCGGCAGCACGTTCGGGTGGTCTTTGCGGCAGCCCTCGAAGTCGCCAACGCAGAGAATGCGCCGCGGTGGGTTGACGGCGACGAATTTGGCAAGGTTCGGCAGGCCTCGCATTGAGACACGGCGTGCCGATTCGGATATCGAGAATTTACAATCACTAGGTTATTATCAATGATGAAAGGATGAAATCATGTCTGGTTTATGGGATGACATCGCCAAGACAATTCGTGAAGGAGTTGACACGGTTGTCGGAAAGACAGAGGAGCTCACCAAGATCGGCAAGACCAAGGTTGAGATTCTCAACATCAAACGGCAAGTGGAGAAAAACTTCGCCGAGCTGGGGGGCAAAGTTTACAACATGATCGTCGAGGAGAAAAAGAGCCAGATTGCCGGCAACAAAGACGTCAAAGACATCATTGAGCGGGTAAAGGCGCTGGAAGTACAGTTGGGGGAAAAGAACGCCGAGCTGGAACAGGTGAAGACGAAGGAAACCTCCGACGAAGCCGAACCAGAATCCACGACCGAGCCTGAAACGGCCGACTGATTTGTTGTCCATTCTGCGACGCACCCGGAGGGAGACCGCGAGCCGGTATTTCCGGAGTGCGTCGCATTTTCCCGGTGCGTCACTTCTCCGGGGCGGCCGAAGATCGTTTCAGGCAACGGGTTTGCACGTTCAGCCATGAAACACATTTGGTGAAAAGCGTGGAACAGCATGTGCCGTCGACTTAATCAAAAGGGGATCGCGCTCTTTCTCCTTGTGGCCGGCAGCTCCGGCCTGCAGGCCCAATCGTCTGCAACCACCGGGGTTTACGACCTGCCTGCGACCCTCTCTGTTGGAAAAGAAATCGCTATTGTTGCCGTCGGCGATGTCATGCTCAGTTCATGGCTGACTCCAATTCTCGATGAGAAGGGAAGTGACTATCCTTTTCTGAATACCCGAACGATTCTCATGTCCGGCGATGCGACCATCGCCAATCTGGAGGCGCCGTTCACGCTGGAGGGCGAGCCATTTGAGAAGAAGTTCAATTTCAAAGTGCCCCCGCGTTTTGCCGCGGCCCTTCCGGCCAATGGCATCGGCATCGTCAATCTGGCCAACAACCACATGCTGGACTACGGGCCCACGGGGTTGGCCTCTACCCTGAAAGCGCTTGACGCAGCCGGAGTGCGCCACTGTGGCGCCGGCATGAACGAGGCCGAGGCCCACCGGCCCGCGATCGTCGAAGTAAACGGCGTTCGGATCGCGTTCTTCGGCTACTCGATGACTTTTCCGACCGAGTTTTTCGCCAAAGCGGACACCGCCGGCACCGCCTATCCCGAACCGGATTTCATGCCTTCGGCCATTCGGGCCTGGAAGGATTCCGTCGATTTCGTCGTGGCCTCTTTTCACTGGGGCGCGGAGAAGAGAAAGACGCCGAAAGACTACCAGACATTTTTCGCCCATCTGGCGATCGACAGCGGCGCCGACCTTGTACTCGGCCATCATCCGCACGTGCTGCAGGGACTGGAGATTTACAGGAATCGCCTGATCGCTTACAGCCTGGGTAATTTTGCATTCGCCTCGTACAGCCGCGACGCCGTCGACAGCATAATCCTGAAAGTGTACCTGCGCAGGGAGGGACTGTACACCGCGCAATGCCTGCCGCTCAACGTCGACAACCGCGAAGTGGAATTTCAGCCTGCGCTGGCTGCCGGCCAACGACGGGCCGCGATTTTGGATACACTGCGTGCGCTCAGCCTGCCTCTGAATGCCGGCCGTGATATCCTGGAGCCTTCCGGTTTGATTCTCGGCGACTGGGCGAACTTTTACGCACAGACAGCTGAAGCTGATACGCTTGAAAATCCTGTCCCGACCCCGCAAGGCGACAACCATCCGCAGACGATGGTTCCGCCGCCGACCGCTCCCGATTCCATGCGCTAAAGATACCGCAACTTCGCGGTTGACTTTTCCCGCCGGAGGTATTATTTTCTTCTAATCTCTCACACGCTACCGGCCTTTCCGAATTTGTCGATTTCGATGACGAGCGGAGAGTTGGAATACAGATATGGGTTGGGCACATGGAATTGAAAGTCCATGATCAGGAAATCCTCCTGCAGAGACTCTGGAAGAGCCGCACGTTGTTTTCCGGCCCCATGACTACGCTGGGCGGCAAACCCGTCGAGATTCTCTTCGGGGGATCGCATAATACCGATGCCGGGCCGGATTTCAAAGATGCGGTGGTGAAAATCGATGGCCGCATTTTGCACGGCGACGTTGAGGTGCACCTCAACGCTTCCGGCTGGTACGGGCACAAGCATCACAACGACCCGGCTTACAACGGGGTCATCCTGCACATTGTCTCCTCTGCAAAGCCGGACGCGGAGCCGGTGCGGCGGGAGGACGGCGTTTTCGTGGAGCAAGTGCTGGTGGCCCTGGACGCGGCAACGATCGCGAGCCTGAAGGACAAGGCGCCGGACGACGAGCCGGACGAATCCGGCACACAGGTTATCGCAGGTTGCCCGTTAAGCCGGGAAAAGCGAGAAAAGATCGAAGCGACGATCCGCGCCGCGGGTGAGATTCGTTTCCAGGACAAGGTATCGCAATTGCGCGAGGCGCTTCGCAACGATTCCTGGAATCAGGTTCTGTATCAGAAAATGCTGGAAGCGCTCGGTTATGCGAAGAACCAGAAGCAGTTCCGCCGCCTGGCTGAGCTGGTCCCGTTCGAAACGCTGAACGCCGAGATGCAATGGGTCAAGGATGAGATGGCGGAAATGCGGTGCTCCGCGCTGCTTTTCGGCGCTGCCGGGCTCCTGCCGTCGACCTCAGGCGAACGCGCGGCGCTCGATGTGGAAACGCGCCAGTACGTGACCCAGCTTCTCGACCTGTGGGAAGGCATGTCGCGGCGGCTGGAGATCAAGCCGATGCGGCCGCATGAATGGCAATTCTTCCGGTTGCGGCCCTTGAACTTTCCCACCCGGCGCCTGGCAGGATTCGTCCAGATGATGATGAAGACGCACAAGCACGGTTTGTTGGAAACCTGCGCCGGAATCGTGCGGCGACATCTCCAGGCACTCGACAAGGTCTCATCCGAGCTGGAGTCTGCGATAAAACAACGCGCAACGGGATTCTGGCGCGGCCGTTATCGTTTTGAAAACCGCCCCGATGCGCGGGCCGCCACCCGGGAGCCGCTCCTGATCGGCAAGAGCCGTGCGCGCGACATTCTGGTGAACATTTTGTTTCCCGCGCTTTACTTGTATGGAGAGGAGTCGAACGACAGCAGATTAAAAAACGCAGCCATAGAGCTTTACAGGAGGTTCCCACGGCTGACCGACAACACCATCACCAGAGCGATGTCCGAACAATTGCATGGACGGGAGCTATCCCTCAGGTTTGCCATGCAGCAGCAGGGGCTGCTGCACCTCAACGCGTTGTATTGCCGGAGTTTAGAGTGTGCCAGGTGTCTGCAAATAAGTGAAGATTAGTTGGTGACGTCGTCGATAATACCCTGGAGCACGATCCGGTATTCGCCGGTGTCTTCGTTGATACACTCCAGGATGGCCTTGCATTGGGAAGAGCTGGCCAGCATGTGGGTGATCTGCTCTTTGAGCGTTGCGCCCGAGAGTTGGGTAATGTTTATTTTTTCGAATTCTTTCAGGTCGATCTTTGTCATCAATAGCTCCGGGCATCAATTCTCACGATGTTCCGATAATGGTCGTGTCTTCGCTCAGGTACTAATATCTATCGGGTTTTTTGTCGGATTCTTGAAGAAACAGTCCGATAAAACTAACAGAGGACCCACCCGTTTCAGCCAACCCGGGATCGGGCCGGCGCAAACAAAAAGGCTTGACTTTTAGGTTAGAATCCTTATTTTGGCTGTGAGGTTACGGGCATTGCTTTCTTGCCTGACCACAGGTGGCGAATGTTAGCACAAAAGGAAGGGGTACTCGCGATGAAGCGGGTCGCATTAGCAACAGTCGCCGGGGCAGTTTTCTATTTTTCAGCTATTGCTCTGGCTGGAACTATCATCGTCGACTTCCACGGGCTCTCAGGGTTTAACCGGGTCACACTGAAGTGGACGAGCCAGAATGAAATCAATTTGAAGGGATTTGAGGTCGAGCGCAGTCTGGACACGCAGACCAGAAATTTCAAGAAACTCGATTTCGTCGCTTCCAAAACGGCGCAAGCCGACAAGAAGCAATACGAGTTTGAAGACAAGTCGGTGTTCAAGACGAGCGACCGGGCCTTCTATTATCGGCTGAAGATAGTCGATAAGGACGGCAAGTTTTCCTATTCAAAGATGATTTCGGTAAATCCCACGGTCTCGAGTGTGCGGCAGACCTGGGG
>CAZTNL010000047.1:0-10401 GCA_964614885.1 uncultured Calditrichaceae bacterium
CGTATTGGGGAGGTCCGCCACCGTGGAACGACTGAAGCGGTGGAGAACAAATTCATGTACATAATTTGGAGGACCTGAACTATGATGCGAGCACTTTTTTCCGGCGTCTCAGGTTTGTCAAACAACCAGCTAAAGATGGATGTGATCGGTAACAACATCGCCAACATCAACACCATCGGGTTCAAGACGTCCAGGATCAACTTCGCCGAGGAGCTCAGCCAGCTCGTCCGGGGCACACAGCAAAACACCTCCGGCGGAACGCAAAATGCCGTGCTCGTCGGGTTGGGTGTGCGAACCGGATCGATAGAGCGCAATTTCGGTCAGGGCATCCTGCAGACAACGGGCAAGACCACAGATCTCGGCATCGAGGGCGACGGCTTCTTCGTTCTCAGCGACGGTGGCCAGCAGTTGTATACCCGCGCCGGCAACACGCATTTCGACGGCAATGGACGATTCGTTTCGGCCAATGGCGCCACCGTGCAAGGCTGGACGGCAGACAATGACGGCCAGATTTCGCAAACGGCCACGCTCGGCGACATCATTTTGGACGGCACAGTCATTTCACCGGCGGTGGCGACCAAGAACGTATCGATCACCGGAAATCTGGATGCGACCGCGGCGCCGGTACAGGAACAGTGGACTGCGAGCAGGAGCTTCACGACCGGCGGTGGAACCAACGCCACGGCGGCAACAGAACTCAACTCGCTCGACCAAACCGCGACGCCTCTGGTCGCCGGAGACACCATCGATATCACCGGCACCGACTTCGACGGCACGACGGTCACCGCCACCTTTACGTACGGCGCCGGCAACAGCGGAACCACGGTCGGCGATCTGATGAGCACCATCGATGCGGCTTTCGGCGGCACGGTGGCGCTAAACGGTGGCAAGCTTGAACTGACGGACAGCCAGTATGGCAAGAGCGGCACGACGATCGTCCTTTCCGAAGGCGGCAGCAACACAGGTTCCATCACCCTGCCCGGGTTCGTCAACACGGTCAATGGATTCTCGCCGCAAACGTCTACATCGATCGAGGTCTTCGACAGTCTCGGCGCCAAACACACGCTGAATGTTCTGTTTACAAAAACGGAGAATCAGCGGGAATGGACGTTCGACATGAGTCTGTCCGGAAACGAAACCATCAGCCAGGGCAGCTCCGGCTCGATCACCTTTGCCGAGGATGGAACGCTGGACACGATCGTTTACAACAACGGGCAGTCGCAGCTCGCATTTGACCCGGGCAACGGCGCGGCCAACGTTCAACTGAACCTGGACTTCGAAAACCAGACCGGTTTCAGCGGCATCACGCAGTTTGCCGGCGCATCGTCGGTGCTCCTGCCCTTTCAGGACGGTCAGTCTCAGGGGCAGCTGAGTTCTTTCGGCATCGACACCGACGGCAAGATCCGGGGCACATTCACCAATGGCCGCAGCCGGGTCGTGGCCCAAATGGCCGTCGCCAAAATCAACAATCCGGAAGGCCTGGAACCGGTTGGGCACAACACCTACGCCCTGTCGGCGACCACCGGCAATCCGCTTGTCGGCAAGGCCGGCACCGACATTTCGGCCAGCATTCTTTCAGGCACGCTTGAAGCATCCAATGTCGATTTGGCGGCGGAATTCACTGAAATGATCATCGCGCAGCGGGCCTTCCAGGCGAGCTCGCGGGTGATCACTGTAAGTGACCAGTTTCTCAGTGAAACGACACAACTGAAGAGGTAATCGTCTGAACGGCTGAAGAGCGGCACGAACAGGAGGTTCGCGCCGCTCTTCAGCGCTATTACAAGCGGGTGGTTTTTAGCTATGGACAAAGGAACAGTAATCGGTGTGGTCTCCGGATTGGGTCTGGTGATGGTGTCAATGATAATGGGCGGCGGTATCGGCCCGTTTATCGATATCCCATCGTTCGTCATGGTCGTCGGGGGCACGATCGCCGCAACTCTGGTCAACTTCCAGTTCGAGGATGTCATGGGGCTGATGAAAGTCACCCAAAAGCTGATCAACACGACACCGATGACGCCGCAAAAGTATATCGAGCAGATCGTCAGCATTTCCAAGAAAGCGCGTACCAACGGTCTGCTGGCCATTGAAGAGGATCTCGAAAAAGTGGACGAAGACTTCATGAAAGTCACGCTACAGCATGTCGTCAACGGGACCGAGGCCGAAGATCTGGACAAGATCATGCAGGCGGAACTGGCGATCATGACCCGACGGCACAAGACCGGACAGCAAATCTTCACCGCCATGGGCGCCTACGCGCCGGCATTTGGCATGGTCGGCACGCTGGTGGGTCTCATCCTCATGCTGCAGAACCTGAGCGATCCATCTGCGGTCGGCCCCGGCATGGCCATGGCCATGATCACGACTTTCTACGGGGCCCTCTTGGCCAATCTCTTTTTCATTCCCATGAGCGGCAAACTCAAGATGCGTTCGGAGCAGGAGATACAGTTCAAGGAAATGTTGCTGATGGGGATCCTGGCCGTGCAGGCAGAGGAATCTCCACGAGTCATTCAAAATAAGCTGCTTTCGTTTCTGCCGCCGGCGGAACGAAGCCTCGGGCAAGCCCAGGAAAGCAGTGAGGAGTAAGACACGTGAGCGAAGAGAAACAAAAACCTCCCGAGGATGAAGAACCCGCCGGCGCGCCGGCGTGGATGGCGACGTTCTCGGACATGATGACTCTGCTGATGACCTTCTTCATTCTCATCATGTCGTTTTCAACCATGGAAGTCGAAAAATTCAAAATGGCCATGGGGTCGCTGAAAGGCGCCTTCGGCATCCTCGGCGTGCAAGACAAGCTGCGCCCCGATCAAAGCTGGTTTTCCCCCAGCAGCTTCAGTACCTACTCTCTGAAGCAGCGCAGCGTCCTCGATCACATGGAAAAGCTCCGCTCCGTCCTGGATAAGAATGAGATCAAGGACAAGGTAGAGGTGACCATGAGCGAAGGTGAGCTCTTCGTGCAAATCAAGGACAACATGCTGTTTAAAGCCGGAAGCGCTACGCTGCGCCCCAATTATCTGAAATTGCTTTCCCTGGTTTCGAGACTCTTCTTCGCGGAATCCGAAGAAATTACGGTCGAGGGGTATACGGACAACACCCCGATCCATACGGAAACGTATCCGTCGAACTGGGAGTTGTCTATCGCCCGGGCAATGAGCGTGGTGCGATACTTCGTCGACACGGAACACATCAACCCGAACAAACTGTCGGCGACCGGATTCGGCGAGTTCAGGCCGCTCGTGCCCAACGATTCGCCGGCCCATCGCGCCAAGAACAGGCGCGTGGTCATCAGGATGAAACTATAGGATTCATGGCTGAGCGCAGACGGCATTCGTTGGAATTCGAGGTCGAGAGCGCGGAACGTGGCCCAAGAGTGCGAAAAAGAACCAAATTGTGAACAAGGTGTAACTTATGGCTTATGAAGATGCAGGCAAGAATCAAGAATCAGGCAAAACCGCCGATGATCAGGGGAAGGGGAAAAGCAAGGGAGGCATGCTCAAGTTCATCTTGATTCCCGTCATTCTCCTGTTGCAGGCAGGGATTGCCTATTATGTTGTTTTCAATGTGTTGCTCAAGAATCCGGAGGCCGAAGCAAAGCCCAAGGTTCCAAAGGAGGCCATGGAGGTCGGCCAGTTCTACGAGGTCAACGACATCGTCGTCAATCCCGCCAACTCCGGTGGCCGCAGATACCTGGTGCTGGAGCTGGGACTGGAGACGAACACGCCCGAGGTGATCGATGAAGCGACGACAAAGGAAATCTGGATTCGCGACGCGGTCATCACACTCCTGACCAACAAGACGGCTGAAGAGCTCATGGAGATCACGGCGCGCAAGAAGTTGAAGAAAGAGATTCTGGCGACCATAAACAGAAAACTCGTCAAGGGTAAATTCGAGAGAATCTACTTCAAGAAATATATTGTCCAGTAAAATGCCTGAAGAACAGCAAGAAAGCGCAGAAGAGCGCACGCCGCAGGCCGAGGAACCGGAAGAAACAGAAAGCACCCCCGCGGCCGAAGCCGCGGTGACCGAAGCCGCGGCCGCAGCGATCGCAGAGACCGAGTCGCCGGCGGAGAGCACCACCTTTCAAAAATCGGCGGAAGAACGGGCCGCTGAAGAAGCCATGTTGGCGGAACTTGAACGGTCGATGTCGCAGGATGACGAGGAAGAGGTGATCGCCGTTCAACCGTCGGACGAAAGCGGTGTCAGCGGCCCTGCCAATCTGAACTTGCTCCTGGATGTCAACTTGCTCGTAACCGTCGAACTGGGGCGGAAGGAAATGAGCTTTGCCGAGGTGCTGCAGCTAAGCAAAGGATCGCTGGTGGAACTCAGCAAAATCGCCGATGAGCCGGTCGACATCTACGTCAATCAAAGCAAGATAGCGGAAGGAGAAGTGGTCGTGGTCGACGATCATTTCGGAGTCCGCGTGACCAAGCTGCTGAGCGAGAGCAAAATGAAGAGTTTTGCATGAAACCACGGAAGCGGCACCACGCGCGCGCGGCGGCATTGCTGATATGCCTGCTGCAAGCCGCCTCGCTGACGGCCCAAACGGCCGACAACGGAGACCGGGCGCAAACATTTGGGGCGGCGCAACAGGCGGCCGACTCATCGCTGGCGGCCTTTCCGCAGGCGCGGCAGAGCGCCGAGTTGCAGGTTGTTTTCTGGAAATCGATCGGGATCATCCTTGCCTTCAGCGCCGCATTGTACGCCGGTCTGAAACTCATCAGGAAGGTGGGCGGCGGCAAAGGGCTGGGCGGCCGGAGCGACGCCATCCGCGTGGTCGGCACAACAACGATCGGTTACAAAAAAACGCTCTGTATCGTCCGCGTCTGCGACCACCATCTGGTCCTGGGCGTCGCCGAAAACGACATTTCGCTCCTGCTGGACCTGCCGGATGAAGAAATAAGTGATGCGGCGAGAAACACGCTGTCCCACGACGGCGCCCGCTCTGAGCCGCGCTTCAAAGATGTATTGAAACGCCTGACCTCCAGTTGAAGCATGAATCGAAAAGCACAGATGTGGAAGTCTGTCCTCGTCCTAATTCTCGTCAGCGCCGGCATTCTGCTGTTGGCAGGCACAGTGGCGGCGCAGCCGTTGCCCAAGCTCACACTGGAGTTTCCGAAAGATGCCGGCGGCCACAACGCTTCTTTGGCGATTCAAATCCTGTTCCTGATCACCGTCCTGTCGCTGGCGCCGGCGATCGTTATTATGATGACGTCCTTTACCCGGATAGTCATCGTCTTCCATTTCCTGCGGCAGGCGTTGGGCACGCAGCAGGCTCCGGCAAATCAAATCGTGGTGGGCCTGTCCCTTTTCCTTACCTACTTCATCATGCAGCCCGTAATCAACGACATCAACAGCAACAGCATCCAGCCCTATTTGGCGGATCAGATTTCTCAAAGCCAGGCGCTGGACAACGCAGTCGTGCCGTTGCGAAAATTCATGCTCAAACAGGTGCGGGACAAGGATCTGATGCTCTTCGTCAGCATGGCAAAGCTGCCACGGCCGCAAAACATGAAAGAGCTACCAACTTATGTGCTCATCCCGGCATTTATTATCAGCGAGCTGCGCATCGCCTTTCAACTCGGTTTTGTGGTCTATCTGCCCCTGTTGCTCATCGACTTGATCGTAGGCGTGATCCTCATGTCGATGGGAATGATGATGCTGCCGCCGGTGATGATTTCCATGCCGTTCAAAATACTGCTGTTCGTGCTGGTGGATGGGTGGTACCTGGTGGTGCAATCGGTGGTTTCAGGTTTTTAACAAGTTAAAGGGAGTCGAGATGACAACCGAATTCGTGATATACTGGGGACAACAGACTGTAAAAACAGCAATTATTGTAACATCCCCTATCCTGCTGGCAGGCATGGTCATCGGGTTGATCGTCGGAATTTTTCAATCCGCCACCTCCATTCAGGAAATGACGTTGACTTTCATACCAAAGATGGCGGCCGTCATAGTCGTCATCTTGTTTATGATGCCGTGGATGTTGCAAACGCTGACGGACTTTACCCAGAACCTGTTTGCGCAAATGACGGTCATCGCTCACTAGGCGGAGCAGAACGGTGGCGAATCGTACGATACTCAGCAATCTCATCGGCCTCTCCGATCAACAGTTCATCGGGTTTCTGCTGGTGTTCATCCGAATCAGCGCGCTGCTGAGCGTCGCGCCGATTCTCGGCAGCCAGGTCGTGCCGGTGCGCATCAAGGTTTTCCTCGCACTTTTCATGAGTATTGTGTTCCTGCCCATGATCAAGACAGACCAGAGACTGGCATCGCTGACCCTGAGCAGTATGGCGCCGCGCGCTATCAAGGAAGCGCTTCTCGGGCTTTTCCTTGGTTTCAACTCAAAATTTATCTTTGAAGGCTTCCAGTTTGCCGGCCGGCTCATCAGCACGCAGATGGGCCTGGGAATGGCCAACTTGATCGACCCTGACAGTGGCGCCCCGGTTACAGCGCTCGGAAACATCTACTCGATGGTTGCCATCGTCCTGTTTCTGAGCCTCAATGGCCACCACCTGGTCATCGAGGCCCTATACAAAAGTTTCGACATCTCGTCGGTCACCGACCTCAGTCTGGTCAATCCGGCCGCACAGACCAAAATGCTGACGATGTTCAACGATCTCTTCGTCATCGGCATCAAACTGGCAGCTCCGTCGATGGCGGCGCTTTTCCTCATCGAAGTCTGTATGGGCATCATGGCGCGAATCGTGCCGCAAATGAACATCTTTTTCATCGGCTTGCCCGTTCGCCTGGGCATCGGGTTGTTTATCGTCATCGCTTCACTGCCGGTTTTCTACGTCTTCTTCCTGTCGGTCTTGCGGGCATGGAAGCTCGACCTGAGTAGCATATTGAGTTACTTTTAGGAGTCATACAATGGATCTGATGATTCAGGAACTGGATTCGAAAATCCTCGGGCAACGCCTGGGGCAGAAACTCTACAGCCCAAAGGGTAGTCTGCTTCTGGGCATGGGTGCGGAAATCAAGGAATTCCATTTTCGTAAGATCCGCGAGGTTGGCTATCGCAGCATCTATGTGCTCAAGGGCCAGGAGTCGGACGTTATCAACTCCGGCGGGCACGTCATTTCTGAAAAGCTGCGAGCGAGCCTGCCCATTGAACTCAAAGACGTGTACAAGAGGCTGCTGAGTAAAGACAAGGTCACCATTTCGAATGCGAAAAAACAGCTCAGCCTGCTGGCCGATAAGCTGATTCGCGAAGTCAAAGTCAAAATGACGAGCCCGCCCGACCTCGTCGATCTGAAACGTGAGGGCGATTACCTCTACCAGCACGCCGTCAATGTGGCAGCCTACGCAATTCTCATCGGGCAAAGCATTCAGTATCATCAGCTGAAACTCTTCGATTTGGCGTATGCGGCGCTTCTGGCCGACTTCGGCATGCAGTACGTCGACGAATCGATTCTCTACAAGCCGGGCGAGCTCGAAGAAAAAGAATTCGAGGAGATGCGCAAACACACGCTGCTCGGGTTTCAGCACCTTTCCCGCAACTGTTTTGTCAAGGGGCTCGTCACCGTCGTCTGCCTGCAGCACCACGAAAGGCTCGACGGTTCAGGCTATCCCAAACATCTCGCGGGTGACGATATTCACGAGTATTCGAAAATCATCGGCCTGGCGGACTTTTTCGATGCCTACACCTCTGACCGGCCGTATCGCCGGTTGCACACGATCGACGAAGCCATCGAATATATCAAGAACCAGGCAGGCCGCCAGTTTGACGCCCGGATCGCGCGCCATTTCCTCGCCTTTTTTGAATAGGGAACGGACCGGGAAATTCTTGACCACATGAACCAGGAGAGCACACCTTGGGGCTGGTAGTAGAAGCGTTGACGCCGGAGGTGGTAGGCCGACGGCTCGGACAAAATCTGTACAATCAGGCAGGCAATCTGCTGCTGCGCAAAGGGGTGGAGATAAACGAGCGCTACTTCGATTTTTTTCTCAAGAACGGCTACCAGAGCATCTTCTTGCTCGACCGGCAAGGAGGTGAAGGAACGCTGCACGTTTCTTCGGATCGCCTCCTTTGCACGGCGCCGTATGTTCTGAAAAAGATATTCAAACGCCTGAAGCGCGACGACCCTAGTGTGGCCCGGCAGGCCAGGGCAGAACTGCATTCGCTCGCGGAATCTCTGTTCGTCTACGTACGCAACACGCTGAAGCGGCCGCCACAGCTCGTGGAGCTGAAGCGCAGCGATGACTACCTGTACCAGCATTGCGTGAACGTGGCGGTTTACTCGATTTACGTCGGGCAAAAACTCAATTTCCAGGACCAGAAATTGCTGGAACTGTCTGTCTCTGCCCTGCTGCACGACTTCGGCATGGAGCTCGTCGATCCCGGGATCGTCAACAAGGCGGAACGGCTCGAGCCAGAAGAATACGAGCACGTTAAGGAGCACACGACAAAGGGGTTTTCGCACCTGATCCGAACCTGCGATTTTGACGGTTTGACCACGGTTGCGTCGGTTCAGCACCACGAACGATACGATGGGATGGGCTATCCGAAAAGCCTCGGGGGCACCGATATTCACGAGTTTTCCCGCATCATTAGCCTGACCGACACCTTCGACGCCTGGACATCTGACCGGCCGCACCGACGATTGCATTCGGTAGAAAATGCAATCCAGTTCATTCAGAAAAGCGGCAACGAGCTTTTCGACCCGGAAATGGTCGAATATTTTATCGAAGTGTTCGCCTAGTCGCTTTTAGCGCACACAACCTCCATTAGGCCATGGCTGAGGACTCATTTCAAGAAAAAACAGAGGAGGCCACACCTAAACGCCTCGCCGAGGCGAGGGAAGAGGGCAATGTACCGAAGAGCGCTGAAATGAACTCTGCCTTCATTCTGCTCTTCGGCCTGATGACGCTCGGATTTATGGGGTCGCAGCTCATGAGCACCCTGGAATCGACTTTCCGTATTTTCTACCAGGAAGCCGGCCACATGAGCCTGGATATGGACAGCCTCGAGCACCTTCTCAGCCACGGCATCCTCTGGTTCGTCGGGCTTCTGGCGCCGTTTGTGACCGCGATCGCTACAGTGGCGCTCGTCATCAACGTGGCTCAGGTCGGCTTCATGTTTGCAGGCAAGAAGCTGCAGCCCAAGTTCTCTCAGATCAATCCGATCGCGGGCATGAAAAAATTTGTATCGCCCAAAGCGCTGGTCGAGCTGGTCAAGGGAATTTTTAAGCTGGCAATCGTCGGCTCGATCGCCTATTACACGCTGCGCGCCACCGAAAACGAGTACCTGAAACTCGTTTATGCCGATGTCAGCCATATCATGTCGTTCGTGAGCTCGACGATGTTCCTGTTGGGTATCCGCATTTCCGTGGCGCTCGTAGTCTTGGCGATTCTCGATTTCTACTACCAGCGCTGGCAGTACAAGCACGATATGCGCATGTCGAAAACGGATGTCAAAGAAGAGCAGAAACAAAGCGAAGGCGACCCGCAGGTCAAGAGCGCCATCCGCAGCCTGCAGCAGCAGCGGGCGCGGCAAAGGATGGTGCAGAAGGTGGCCGACGCCGATGTGGTCATCACCAACCCGACCCACCTTGCGGTTGCGTTGAAATATGACCCGGAGGCGATGGTGGCGCCGATAGTTCTGGCCAAGGGCGCGCGGTTGATGGCGAAACGAATTCGGGAGGAAGCCGCCCAACACGGCGTCCCCATCCTGGAGAACAAGCCTCTGGCGCGTTCGCTGTACAAACTCTGCGATGTAGGACGCGAAGTGCCGATAGAGCTCTTCCACGCGGTCGCGGAAGTCTTCGCCTACATTTACCAGTTGCGCAACAGGAAGAACTGAGTCTGTGGCGAATCAGAACAAAATAGGACTTAACCTCAACCTTCTGCACGCCGTGCAGAAGCGTACGGACGTCTTGCTTGCGGTGAGCGTCGTGGCCGTGCTCATGTTCATGATCATCCCGCTGCCGAGCTTTTTCCTCGATATTCTGCTCGCGATCAACATTACCTGTTCTCTGATGATCCTGCTGGTGCCGATGTATGTGCAAAAGCCGCTGGAGTTTTCTGTATTTCCCGGCGTGCTGCTGCTGGTGACGCTCTTCCGCCTCTCTCTGAACGTGGCGTCGACCCGTCTCATTTTGGGTGAAGCCTACGCCGGCGACGTGATCGAAGCCTTCGGCAGTTTTGTGGTCAAAGGCAACTATGTGGTCGGCCTGGTCATTTTCGTCATTCTGAACGTGATCAATTTTGTCGTCATCACCAAAGGTTCCGGGCGAATCGCCGAAGTCGCCGCACGATTTACACTCGACGCCATGCCGGGCAAGCAAATGGCTATCGACGCCGATCTGAACGCAGGCCTGCTCACCGAAAAGGAGGCGCGCGACCGGCGGCAGGAAATCCGGCAGGAGGCCGATTTTTACGGCGCGATGGACGGTGCCAGCAAGT
>CAZTNL010000048.1:0-10189 GCA_964614885.1 uncultured Calditrichaceae bacterium
CGGCTCGCACCCAAACGCTGCCGCCTGCGACGACAGCCTTCGAGTCGAGAAAGGCGAGCTCGTGCATCTCATCGTCGTCGGAGTCGGCATAGATGGTGTAACCCCGATATTTTTTTTCTTCGAATTCGTGCGGGCTTTCCACCTTGAGATACTTGACGATTCTTTTTTCATCGAATTTTCCCGTGGCGATGATGCCACCTCTGTCTCCGCTATCACCTGCCAGGGTTCCAATCCAGCAGGCATCGATGTCCTTTTCCGGCGCCACGCCGGTTCTTTCAACAAAATTACGGTAATCCTCATCATCTTCTTCCCGGATTTTCCTGTCGAGTTCAACGCGGAATTCTTCTCCCAAAGGCGTGTTGCGCAAGTCGCGTAAGTTCGCATAAAAAACGACGTTTGCCTCCTTTGGAATGCGCGCGAGATAATCGGAAACAGCTTCGGTCTTGTTGGATGCAGGCTTCGCCGTGGTTTCAGACGCATTCTCCTCAGAACATGCAGTGCTTTGAATAAGCGCAGCGAACAACAGAACGAGAAACATTTTTCTGAACATCTTGTCCTCCAATCGGTTTAGTAGTCCTTCCTGCTGAAAAAGGACACCGCGGTAGCCAGAAAGACGGCTGCGGCCAGGGTTGAAGTCCAGAACGGCGCCCAGCTTTGCACAGCTTCGCCAACCACCAGCGATTGCGTGATTTGCCCGATTTCCGAAATTTTCGGCAAGGCCTGATAAAGCGCGTCGAGCAAATAGTAGTAGACCTTGCTTGATAATAGACTGTAAATCTTGTCCGTATGTTGCAGGAGGGGACTCAAAAAGACGATAACAAATGCCACCATGACGGTCGCGCCCGAGCTGCCGGTAAGGACGCCGACCAGGGCCATGGGCGCGTAAATGCACGCAAACGCCATCACCACCATCGGAATAATGTAGAGCGCCGGAACGTACCAGATCCCGGTTTTGAGGCCGAGGATCAACAGGGTGCCGGCGATAAGGTACGTAACATTGAAGGCCATAATCAGCAGGGCGCCCATGAAGCGGCTAAGAAAAATTTGGCTCCGCCGCAGTGGTTTTGACAGCAGAAGCCCGACGTTTCTTTTTTCCAGCATCGTCGGAATGAGCCCCGCGGTCGTGAAGATGGAGAGAATGATGCCCACCGAGAATACGGCGAAAGACATGCCCGACTGAATCTTGGTGACCAGTCCCTGCGTATCGAGACCGGAGGGAACCCCGACATCCTTGCCGCCGATCCTGACCAGCGCCAGGCCCGCATCGATGACGTCAAAGTCGATGACAAAGATGAAAAACAGATGCACCAGTGTTGAAATAATGAAAAATGTGACGAATGTCTTGCGCGCCAGCGATTCGCGGAAGGTGAGCGCAATCAATGCCCAGATTTTGGTTAGCGCCTTCACTTATTCGATAACATCCTTTCTCAATATTTCAATGAAGCTGTCTTCCAGGCTCTGCTTGTGCGGAATGACGGCCTTGATGTCGATGTCCTGTGAACGCAGGCAGTCGATGATGGCATTGAGCTCCTGCTGGTCGGCGCAGGTGACGGTGATGACGCCGTTTTCCTGTGCCAGTTTCAGCGACAGACAGTCGACCTTCTCCAGCGTTTCCGGACTGACGGTCGAGGTTTCGAGGCGATAGGTTTTGGTGGGGCGCGTCAGCTCGTCGACGCTGCCGGTGCGGATGAGCTTACCTTTGTCCAGAATCGCAACCTGGTCGCAGATCATTTCAACCTCGGAAAGCAAGTGAGAGTTGATGAAGATAGTCTTGCCTTCTTGCTGCAGCCGGCGCAGAACATCGCGAATGCGCTTGCGCCCGATAGGGTCGACGCCGTCGGTGGGCTCGTCCAGAAACAGGACATCCGGATCATTGATCATGGCCTGCGCCAGCCCGAGGCGTTGCAGCATACCCTTGGAGTATTTCTTAAGCTTCGTGTCTTCCCACTTTTCCATGTTCACGAGCTTGAGCAGGCGCTGCTTGTTGCTCTCCCGCGTGCGCTTGTCGACACCGGCGAGTCGCGCAAAATAGTCGAGTACTTCGCCGCCCTTGAGGAAATCGGGATAGCTGTGATTTTCCGGCAGGTATCCGAGTCGTTCTTTGACTCGAATATTGTTCAACGAGTGGTCGAGGACGCAGGCCTCACCGGAACTTGGGTGCAGGATGCCGAGCAGGATTTTGACGAGGGTCGTCTTGCCGGCGCCGTTCGGACCGAGAAGGCCGAAGACGTGTTCGGCCTCGACGGCCAGAGAAACTTCGTCCAGAGCTTTGAGCTTGCCGCTATATATCTTGGTCAGATTATGGGTCTTGAGAGCTTGCATTGTTTGAGATTCTTGTGAGCAGTTCTTGTGCCTTGCTTACGCCGCTGATGCGCACAAGTTGCCTGTGGGGATGGCTGCCTGAGTTATATTGTTTGCGGCATGCGCTGCCGCGGGTGCCTTAGGATGAGCAATACCTTGGGGTGTCTTGTGCGTTGGCAAAAAAGAACGGGGACAGTCTTAACTCCCTCCCTCTGGAGGCTTTCGGTTCCGTAGTCGCTTCCGATTCCGCAGTCATCTTACAGGTAAGCCAGTCCGTGTGAGACCCAACCAAGCGCTGTGTCCGTATTCGTCGTCGTAGTCGTAGTCGCTTCCGTCTGTTTAAGACCGCCCCGCATTTTCAGGCAAATTGTCAAAGTACGAAAAAATCGCACCGAATATACAAATATTAACCCGGGCAAACAAATGCTTTATGCCAGGATTTCCGCTAAAATACTTTGATGAAGCCAAGGTTCAGGTATTTTTGCGGCCTTTTCTTCAGATCTGTTACCAGGGTGTCCAGTTCCGCGGCCAGATGGCGGAAATCGTTGTAAGGCTCGTCGCGCGCGATCAATTTGCCGACGGTACCCTCTTCGTTCTCAATTTTTGCGACCAGATTGTTGACCCGGGTCAGAGATTGGTCGACTTTGGCCGTCAGGTCATCCAGCTTGTTGGTGGCGGCGTAGATGTTGTCGATCGACGACTCGACTTTGTCGCGGCGTTCGGTCAGAATGCCGTTGAGGCTCGCCGAGAGCTGCTCCATGTTGCCGAGCGTCTTTTGCATCTGCGTTTTCCTTTCATCGAGGGCAGCGGTCAGCTGGTTGACCTGACGCATGCTGCCCTTGAGGTCGGCCTGTGCTTCTTCGTCGAAAACATTCTCGACAATCGAACGGATCTTGATCAGGAGATCCTCCGCCTGTTGCATGAGGCCGTCCATCGTCCCGGTGATTTCTTCGAAATCGCTTGACGCCCTCCCGGGGATCATGTCCCCATCCTGCAGTATTTCTGCCGCCTTTCCGGGAATGATATCGATAAATTTTTCGCCGACCATGCCCAGGGTGCGTATCTGCGCCCGTGAATCCTTCGGCAACTTGATTCCCGGATTGACTTCGATGGTGGCGATGACCTCCAGCCCGTCGAGCTGGAACCGGTCCACCTTTCCGATTTTGAGGCCGGAGACGCTGACCCGATCGTGCCGCTCAAGGCCGGTGACATCGGCAAAGCGAATCTTGACGGAGTAGGTGCCGGCGTTGAGCGCGATATTCTTCATAAACAAGAAGCCACCCACAAAGATAATGAATGCAAGGAAGATCGATACACCGGCGGCAAATTCAGCACCGATTTTTTTCATTCTCAAAACTCCTGTTTAGGCGGTAACTGCGTCGAGCTCATCGATCCCCTCGACGAAGTTGCGCAGCACCCGGTCCTTGCTGTTTTCCAGCTCCTTTACGGTCCCCTCGAAATGTATACTGCCATTGTGCAGAAAGGCGACAAAATCTGCGACGCGCTCAACACTGTTCATGTCGTGCGTCACGACCACGGACGTAACATCGAGCGTGTTCTGCAGCCGGACGATCAGGTCGTTGATCGAATTGGCCCGAATGGGGTCGAGGCCCGTGGTCGGCTCGTCGTAGAGCAGAATCTCCGGCTGCATGGCAATGGCCCGGGCGATTGCCACCCGCTTCTGCATGCCGCCGCTCAGCTCTGCCGGGGACAAGTGTTCGATGTTGCTGAGTCCGACCAGGGACAGGCAGCGCGTAACCCGCTCAGCAATCTCGTCCTTTTTCATTTTGGTATGGTTTTGCAGTCCGATGCCCACGTTTTCAGCAACGGTCATGGAGTCGAACAAAGCGGCGCCCTGAAACACCATGGCCATCTTCTTGCGCACAGTCTTCAGCTCTTCGTACTCCAGATCGGTGACACAATCGCCGTGCAGAAAGACGCAGCCTGAATCCGGCTTGAGCAATCCCATGATGTGTTTGAGAAGCACGCTCTTGCCCGAACCGCTGCTGCCGATGATGGCGGTCGTGTGCCCCTTACCGATCTTGAGATTGACACCCCGAAGCACCGCATTGTCTTCGAAGTTCTTATAGAGGTCTTTCACTTCAATCATCATAGGAGGATCGCCTAGTATTTGAACAAGATCAGCGCCGCGATGAGAAAGTCCAGGAAAAGCACCATCAGACATGAGGTCACGGCGGCTTTGGTTGCCGCGGCGCCAACGCCCTCGGCCCCGCCTTTGGAATTGAAGCCCTGGTAGCAGGCGATCAGCGTGATCGATAGCCCGAAGAGGAGAGACTTGGCCATCGGCAAAATAAAATCCTTGTTGTCGGCAAACTGCCGGGCTCCCTTGATAAACTCGACCGTGGAGATGTCCATGACAAAAATGGAGGTGCCCCACCCGGCGATCATGCCGACAAACGCGGCAAAGACCGTGAGAACGGGGAACATGATGGTGCCGGCGATGACACGCGGCACGACCAGATAGGAGATCGGGTTGAACGCCAGCGTTTCAAGCGCGTCGATCTGCTCGGTCACGCGCATCGTGCCGATTTCAGCGGCGATCGAAGCGCCGACGCGGCCGGCAAGCACCAGGGACGTCAGTACCGCCGACAGCTCGCGCATCATGCTCTTTTCCACCACAAAGCCAATCAGGTACGGAGGCACGAACTGGTCGAAGTTCTCGGAACTCTGGATGGCGGTCACCATCCCGGCGAACGCGGCAATATAGAGCACGATCGGGATCGATTCGATACCGACACGCATCATCTGCTCACCGATGAGGCTGCGGTAGGTTCCCACATCGGCCATGGCCTTAATCGTCTTACCGGTCAGTCTGCCGAACAACCCCAGATGGTAGAAAAAGTGGTATGCCCGTTTGCCCAACAGGCGAAGTACGAAAGTCATATCGAACCGAATTGGTTAAGCTTGAAAAGCCCCTACGGGCACAAAATTTAAAATATAACACATTCCAATTGTAATTTCAAATGCTTTAACTGAAAAATACGTCCGATTCGTCCAGATTGTTTTCTGTTGGCCACGGTTTGACGCGCCAGATAGATTCAGGTGCTCAGAACGGCGATGGCGTCAATTTCGACCGCCACATCTTTTGGCAGCCTCGCGACCTCGACCGTCGCCCGGGCCGGGGGCGCCTGTTCGAAATAGCCCGCGTACACTTCGTTGACCTGGGCAAAATCGCCCATGTCGGCCAGGTAGATGGTGGTTTTGACCACCGACGAAAAATCCGCGCCGGCCGCCGCCAGGACCGCGCCGAGGTTTTCCATCACGCGTTGGGTCTGCGCCGCAACCCCATCTGTGACCAATTCTCCCGTTGCCGGGTCGATGGCGATTTGACCGGAGGCAAACAGGAAATTTCCGGCCTGAACCGCTTGCGAATAGGGCCCGATAGCCGCGGGCGCTTCCGGCGTACTGATGACTGTTTTCGGCATGTTTATCCCAGATTTTCTCTGATGAAGATCGTTCAAGTGAGAAACTTAATCAACTTCATTTACAATTACAATTTCTATTTACGAAATTTCCAGGTATTCGCCAAATGGCCGTGACCGGCGCTATTGTTACAGGAAAAGAACATTTGCAGGGGTTTCAGGGATCTTGATGCTCGTCAGGATCCCTTTTTGCATTCAGGCCCTGCTGTAATTGGCGTTCCGGAGGAGAGGATGAGAATTGCCATGAGCGGCTTGGTGTGCCTCGTCGTTTTGGGGGGACACGTGTCCGTCGCGCACACTCAGAATTTTTTGTTTAAGTTCCCACGGACAGGGGGGTTCAAGTTCAAGCAGAACGACAGGTTTGATTTCAGCAATACGCAGCATTTCGCCGCCAGCGGCGTGTTGGCGGTCGGCTTCTACGATGTCTTGCGCAACGCCAAAGTCGGCCATCCGCGCGCCTGGGCTGTGGCTATCACAACGGTCGTCGGGTTGCTGAAAGAGCTGGAGGATGGGTATCGCGAGGGCTGGGGGATGAAGGATGTCATGTTCAATGAGCTCGGCATTGCCACCTTTCTGCTCTTGCAGGGTTCCACCCGCTATACGTTGACGCTCAAGGACTTCGTGCGCGGCCCGAACGACTACGGGCTCGGCATCCGTTTTTTCCGGTCGGCTGACTTTACGCCTCTGAAGGCTTCGTTGGGTCTGTATCTCATGCGCGATAATCGTAACCGGAGCTGGTTCGGCGTCGATTCGCACTTTGTTCTCCACAAGCGGGCCGAAGTGCATATCGGTTCGTCGATGGTCAATCTGGCCGACCCGAACCGTTTTAATTTCCGGCTTAACGTGGGCATCGGATTGCGGCTTTTCTGAACCGGGAGGTTGTGTCAGCATCGGGGACGAAGTTTTTCGAACGTATTTCGGCGGATCGCATGCGGGGAACGGCATCCGGTCATCGTGCCCTGCGTCAGTTTCTCTAAGGCTGCCACAATGATCGTCAGGTGAGCGGCCGTTGCTGAATTTTGTGATAGCCGCTTGTTTTCCCCTTAAATCTGTTGAAAATGCGCTTGACTTTCAAGCGATTATTGTTTATCGTAATGGTGAACATTGTAACACGTAACAAATGTGTTCACCATTTTTTGAACGTGCTCTCATTTTTCTTGAATTTCACCCAAAATGAAGGGAGAATGCCATGAAGCCGTTAACTGATAAGCAGAAAAATGTGTTAAGGCTCATCGCGGAGAAGGTGAACGAAGCGGGTTTTCCGCCCACTTTGCAGGAACTGGCCGATGAGCTCGGCGTGGCATCGAAAAACGCTGTGCTGAAACATCTCAGCGCTTTGGAGAAGAAGGGCTATATCGGCAAGCGCGAGGGTGGCGCGGCGCGCGGCATCCGCATTCTGGAATCTCTTGGTTATCTGGCCGCTCCCGAGAGCAGCAGCGTGCCGCTGGTGGGCTCGGTGCCGGCCGGCTCGCCGTTGCTCGCCGAGGAAAACATCGAGCGCTACCTGACGATCCCCAAAGAACTTGTGCCGACCAAGGGGGATTACTTCGCCTTAAAGGTGCAGGGGGACAGCATGGTCGACGCCGGCATTCACGATGAGGATCTGGTGGTTGTTCAGGCCACGAATGCGGCGCAAAACGGCGACATTGTGGTGGCGCTCATCGGCACCGAGACCACGGTAAAGCGTTTTGTCAGCAACGATCGCGAGCGTTATCTCAAACCGGAAAACAGAAAGTACAGCGACATCCGGCCTACGCAGGAGTGGTCGGTGCAAGGCAAAGTGGTGGCGCTGATCCGGCAATCCGTCAATTGAATCCTGGAAATTCATGAACCGCAAAACCTGGGGCGCCGCGCCGATTTGTTTTGGAAATCGGTTTGGACCTTCGGGCCGAACGCGTTTAATTTTGTGGACAACGCAACTTTTCATCCCGGGCTGCACGCATGTCTTACGAAGAGGTTCACGATCCGATTGAAGTCATCACATTTTTCGAGCAGGGAAAGCTGCGGCCGCTGCGGTTCAAATGGAAAGGGCAGGTCTACAAAATCAGTCGCGTGCACAGCTCCTGGTCGGTACAGGAGGGGCTGAGCCGGCAGTACCACTTTTCAGTGACCGCCAGCACCCCGGATTGCTTCGAGCTGGTCTTTGATACTTCCGATTTTAACTGGAAACTGGCGCGGGTATATTTAGAGGGATGAGCGGCGATGTTACAAAATTCTGCAGATAGCGCCGCAGCGGAAACGGCAACCCTTCCGGGACTTGCACCCCGGAATATCCTGCATGTCGATGCTGACGCGTTCTTCGCTTCGGTGGAGCAAGGGTTTGCGCCGCCGTTGCGCAACCGGCCGGTCATCGTTGGCGGCGACGAAGATCAGCGCGGGGTGGTGCACACCGCCAGCTACGATGCCCGCAAGCTGGGCGTCACCACCGGCATGCCGCTGCGGCAGGCCAAACAACTCGTACCCGATGCGGTTTTCCTCAAGGGGAATTTCGAACACTACAAAGCGGTTTCGCGCGTTTTCCAGGAAATCTACTCCCGCTTTACCCCGGTGATCGAAATGACCTCTCTCGACGATGCCTATCTCGATTTGACCGGTACGCTCGGAGTTCATCGTCAAACCCCGGAAGCGATTGCGCGCCGGATTCAGGAGGAAGTGTACCGGGCGGTTGGTGTCACGGTTTCCTGTGGCGTCGGTTCGGCGAAATATATTGCGCG
Source organism: uncultured Calditrichaceae bacterium (assembly GCA_964614885.1). Classification (GTDB taxonomy): domain Bacteria; phylum Zhuqueibacterota; class Zhuqueibacteria; order Oceanimicrobiales; family Oceanimicrobiaceae; genus JAJDAG01. Next base: position 8,459 of record CAZTNL010000048.1, read on the forward strand.
GATCGCCTCCGGCGTCAACAAGCCGAATGGAATTACCACGGTCGCCGCAGGTAAAGAGCTCGATTTCCTGTGGCCGCTTCCGGTCGGGGAGTTGCCGGGAATTGGCCGGGCCGCCAGCGAGCGCCTGCACGCGCTGGGTATTTTCACCATCGGCCAGCTGGAGACTGTGCCTAAAGTCGTGCTCGCGAAACGTTTCGGCGTGAACGGCAAAAAGTTCTGGGAGCTGGCGCACGGCATCGACCCACGGGAAGTGAAGCCCCGGACGCTTCCCGGACAAATCAGCCGGGAGACCGGTTTTGAAGAAGATGTCAGCGAGCAGGAGCTGGTTTTCGAGGTGCTGCACTACCTTACCGAACGCATCGGGAAAAAATTGCGCGAGGAGGGGCTGGTGGCGCAAACCGTCACGGTGAAAGTGCAGTACTCCGACCACAGGCACTACCGCAAAGCCCGCAGCCTGCCCGAACAAACCGACTGCACGGCCACCATCTACCAGATGGTGTCGGCACTGCTGGAGGAGACGCCTTTTCGTCGCCTGCGCGTTCGCCGGGTCGGGCTGGTGGTTTCCAAAATCGACTGGAAAAACTGGCAGGGCGAGCTCTTCAGTGCGGCCGGCCGCCGTCAGACCCTCGAAGCCGCGGTCGACGATATCCGCCGGCGCTTTGGCTTCACCTCGATTCTCTCCGCAAGCCAGATCGACCTGCAGCGTCACTACCGCATGGAAAAAAGCGGCTACGTGCTGCACGCGCCGGCGCTGACGCAGTGAGAGCCGAAAAAAGGTTGCATCCCCGCCATCCGTGAATTATATTTGTCCGCTGCCGTGATGCGGGTTCGGAATAACAGTAAAAACAATTTTCACCCAAAGTAAAATGCATCCATCAACACTCGATTTTCAAAAAGACGTTCTGGACGCAAGCGAGACGATGCCCGTGGTGGTCGATTTCTGGGCCTCGTGGTGCGCGCCGTGCCGGATCCTCGGACCGGTGCTGGAAAAACTGGCCGGCGAGGCCAACGGAGCGTGGAAACTGGCCAAGATCAGCACGGAGGAGCATCCTGAACTCGCCGCCCAATACGGCATTCGCAGCATTCCGGCGGTCAAGATGTTCTCCCGCGGCGAGGTGACCGCTGAGTTTGTCGGCGCGCTGCCGGAAGGGCAGATCCGCAGGTGGCTCGAAGAACACATTCCAACAGAGGCCGGCCGGCTACTGGCCGCAGCGAACAAGGCGCTTGCTGCTGGTGACACCGACGACGCCAAAGCAGGCTACGAGAAAGTCCTTGAGTTGGCGCCGGAAAATGTTGAGGCCCGCACCGCCCTGGCGAGACTTGTTTTCGCGAACGATCCTGGCCTCGCTGCGGAACTGGCGCAAGGGACGCCGCCGGAAAGCCCGCATTTCCAGGCCGCCGAGTCCATCCTGACCCTGAACCGCTTGCTGAATACGCCACCGGTGGCAGGTGGCGGCGAGCCATCCGCCGCCTGGAAAGACTACCTCGCCGGGGTCGAAGCGCTGCAGCGGCAGGAGTACGAGACCGCTTTGAAAAGCTGGATCGATGCGATCCTCGTCGACAGGAGTATCGACGGGGACGGGCCGCGTAAGGCCTGCATCGCACTCTTTTCCATTTTGGGGCAGGAGCACGAGCTCACACGGAAATACCATCGCGCCTTCACCTCGGCTTTGTTCTAGCCTGAAAGATTCATAGCCACAGAGGCTCGGAGTACACAGAGTTTTATTTATT
>CAZTNL010000049.1:0-10100 GCA_964614885.1 uncultured Calditrichaceae bacterium
GGGGTGGGGGGGGGGGAAGGAGAAAATTAGTTATAAGACTGTTTACGACCTTGAAATCATATGGCGGATAGATAACTTTGTCGGTCCACCCACGAGCCGGCTTGGTCCATCCTTCCGAGGTCACCGCTGTCTCTAAGGCCCGGGTCGTGCTGGTGCCGGTGACGAAAATCCGGCCACCCTCCTTGCGCACCTGGTTGATGGTGTTGGCAGTATCTTCGTACACCTCGTAATACTCGGAATCCATCTTGTGGCGGCCCAGGTCTTCGACCACGACAGGCCTGAAGCTGCCAAGGCCCAAATGCAGGACCAGGGGCACAATCTTGACGCCTTTTTGTTCGAGTTTTTTAAGGAGGTTCTTGCTGAAATGAAGCCCGGCTGTGGGCGCAGCAACCGCACCGCGCACCTTCGAGTACACCGTCTGATAGCGCTCCTTGTCCATCGGTTCCGGCTCGCGGTCGATATACGGCGGCAGCGGCGAACGCCCGATCTCATCGACGATTTCGAAAAAATCACCGATAAAATTGAATCGAACCACGCGCCCGCCCGAGACGGTATTGTCGATAACGTCGCAGAAGAGCTTGTCGTTGACGGAAAGCCGGTTTCCGACGCGGACCTTTCGGGCCGGTTTCACCAGGACTTCCCAAAGACCGTTTTCGAGCTCGCGCAGCAGGAAAATCTCGACGCGGGCGTCCGTCTTGTCTTTGGTTCCCATGAGGCGTGCAGGGAACACCTTGGTTTCGTTGATAACCAGACAGTCTCCTTCATTGAAGTACTCTACAATTTCAGAGAAGATCTTTTGTTCGATGGTCTGCTTTTCCCGATTCAGCACCATGAGCCGGGATTGGTCTCGCTTCTCCGCCGGGTACTTTGCAATGAGTCTATCGGAAAGTTTGTACTTAAAATCGGAAAGTTTCATTTAAATGGCTCCCAGATTTGCCTTGTGTTTATTTTAGAAGAGTTTCTCTTGAAAAGTTTCATTCTTACCCTTTATCTTGCCGAAATGCCGGTATGCAAGCTCGGTGGCGACTCTGCCCCGGGGCGTTCGTTGCAGTAACCCCTCCTGAATCAGGTACGGTTCGTAGATTTCTTCAAGCGTCTCCGCGTTTTCGCCGATCGCGACAGCAAGCGTACCGATTCCCACCGGCCGGCCGCCAAATTTTTCAAGCATCACACGCAGAATCCGCTTGTCCATTTCATCAAGTCCCAGCGAATCGACGTCGAGTTTCTGCAGGGAATTTTCTGCCAGCGGTTTGGTGATAACGCTGCTCCCGTCCATCTGGGCAAAATCCCGGATTCGTCGCAGCAGCCGGTTGGCGATTCTGGCCGTTCCGCGCGCGCGCCGTGCGATTTCCAGGCCAGCATCCTCTTCGATGTCGACGCCCAAAATCTTTGCCGACCGCAGAATAATTTTCAACAGCTCCTCCGGCCGGTAAAAGTCCAGGCGGTTGACCACGCCAAAGCGCGATCGGAGCGGCGAGGTGAGAAGGCCGGCGCGAGTGGTGGCTCCGATGAGCGTAAAATGCGGCAACTGAATTTCGATGCTGCGGGCGTTGGCGCCGCGATCGATAATGATGTCAAGCTTAAAATCTTCCATCGCCGGGTAAAGGTACTCCTCGACCACCCGATTGAGCCGGTGAATCTCGTCGACGAACAGCACATCATGCTCGCCGAGATTGGTGAGCAAGCCGGCCAGATCTGCCGGCTTGTCGAGCGCCGGACCAGAAGTGACCTTGATATTCACCCCCAACTCGATGGCAATAATGTGGGCGAGCGTCGTTTTCCCCAGGCCGGGCGGCCCATAAAAAAGCGCGTGGTCGAGCGCCTCGCCCCGGGCCCGCGCCGCCCCAATAAACACCTTGAGGTTGGCCTTGATCTTGTCCTGTCCGACGAAATCGGCAAAATTCTGCGGACGCAGAGTCTTGTCGAATTCGTTTTCCCCTTCAATTTGCTGCGGGATTGTCGTCCTCTGATCCGACATTATGCCTCAAGGCTGTATGTAAATTTCACAAAATCTTCTTACCACCAAGTCCCGGCTTCGGTTCCACCTGCGGAAACACAGGGGTCATGACTTTTTCAGGCACCGCCGGATCAGTTCATCCAGCGGCAGGTCCGGCTCGTCGGTCAGGACTTTCATCAAACTTCTTTCAGCGTCGGCGCGGCTTAGCCCGAGCGAGGTCAGGGCCATGACCCCCTCCTCCATTTTGCCCAAGGTCTCCCCGCCGATGGCAGCGGCATCCAGCCCCACCCCCGCCGCGGTTCCCACGACCTTGTCTTTGAGCTCGAGGCACAGCCGCTGGGCCGTTTTCTTGCCAACTCCTGGCAATCGCGTCAGGGACTGAATGTCGGACGCGGCGATAGCACGGATGAGTTCATCCGCGCGGCTGCCGGAAAGAATGGCCAGCGCCAGCTTCGGTCCCACACCGGACACCGACGTCAGTTGCAAAAACATTTGTTTTTCGCCTTCAGTGAAAAAGCCGAAAAGCTGCAACAAATCTTCGCGCACATGCTGATGCGTCAGCAATTTCACCGGCTGCCCGACTTCACCGAGCCGCTCGAACGTGGACAGGGGAATCAAGACCTGGTAGCCGATGCCCTGGACATCGATAACGACCTCGGTCGGACACTTTGCTGCGATGCTGCCATTCAGATAGGCAATCATACGGGCGCATTCATTCGGTGCACATGGCACAAAGCCGCGGCCAAAGCGTCGGATGCATCGAGAGGCTGTGGCAACTCACGCAGGTTGAGAATCTGTTTCAGCATTCTTTGCACCTGCTCCTTGGATGCGGCTCCGTTACCGGCCACCGACAGCTTGATTTCTCTGGGCGAGTATTCCGAAGTTGGAACGGCCTGATTTGCGGCAGCCACCATAACGACGCCCCTGGCGTGCCCCATCTTTATCGCCACCTTCGGATTCTTTGCATAAAAGAGACTCTCGATCGCCATGTGCTCGGGGTCAAACTGACATACGACCCGGGTGATTTCGTCGTAGATTTTTTTCAACCGCTCGGGAAACGCTTGGGATGACCTTAGCCGCACACAACCGAAATCCAACACTTGTGTGCGGCCCCCGGCCATCTCGAGGACGCCAAATCCGACCACGAGGGTACCGGGGTCTACTCCGAGAACGCGCATGCGCAAGGCTGCCTCAGGATTCCAGATTCTCCATTATGGATTCGTCGATATCGAAATTGGAATAGACCTGCTGTACGTCGTCATGCTCTTCGAGCAGGTCCAACACCTTCAGAAGCTGCTCCGCCTCTTTGCCCTCGACCTTGACGGTGTTTTTGGGCTCCATGGTCAAACCGTAGGTTTCGATCTTTACGCCGTTCGCTTCCAATGCCTCCCGCACGCTCTCGAGGTCGTTCGTTTCGGAAATAATTTCGAAGACCTCGTCCTCGCTCCGCAGGTCCTCCGCCCCGGCCTCCATCACCATCAGCAGAAGCTCCTCCTCCTCAAGTCCTTCTTTGGGAACCGATATCAGGCCTTTCTTTTCGAACATCCAGGCCACTGCGCCGGATTCGGCCAAGTTGCCGCCGTGTTTACTGAGGCAGTGGCGCACATCGGCGACGGTACGATTGCGGTTGTCTGTGAGAATGTCGACGTAGAATGCCGCGCCGCCAGGTCCGTAGCCCTCGAGAAATCCCTGCTCATAGGTCACTCCGGGAAGGTCGCCGGTGCCTTTTTTTATCGCGCGATCGATATTTGAGGTCGGCATATTGGCTGCACGCGCAGCGACCACCGCCGTTCGCAGACGAGGATTCGAGTTTTCATCGCCGCCGCCTTCGCGCGCAGCAATGGTGATGTCCTTTATCAGCCGCGTGAAAGCCTTGCCGCGTTGGGCATCAACCTTGGCTTTCTTGTGCTTTATAGTGCTCCACTTAGAATGACCTGACATATCATCCTCCAAATGTTAGCTTTAAATATAATACATTTTTGCACTTTTTCCAAACAAAATGCGCGGCGAGCGGCGAGCGACCTCTGAAAAGCATGGTCGGCAGTTACAAAAAAAACGGCTACCCAATGAATCGGGTAGCCGCAAAAGGATTGTGGCCGCACACTACCACTCGTTGGCAGCGCGATAGGCTTTTTTCAGATTGATCTTGGTCCTGATAACCCAGGCGTCGCGGAACCCCTTGCGGATTGCCAGCTTTTGCACCTGCTCGGCATCGTCCCAGGTCACGAAATTGCCGACGCGGACTTTGTAGTATGGCGGGTCAAAGACACGATAGACGTCATACTCAAAGCGCACGATGGCATCTTTCTGTACGGCTCTCGCCTCTTCCGGATCCGTCGTCTGGATGATCTGGATGCGATAGCCGTTGCCGATGGTATCGGCAGGCGCAGCCGATGAACCGCCGAGAATATCGTCGATGTTCGTCCCCGACTCTCCACTTTCCTCGATCTTGATATCATCGTCATCCAGTTCGGCGGGGTTGAAGTCCTCGCGCATGCCGCTCAGACTGGCACGCCCGGAATCACCGGAGGTCTTAGTCAGGCTTTTGCCCCCGCCGCATGCCAGGAGAAGGCCAAACACGGCAGCAAGGCAGGCTGAAAACAGCGTGTGTCTCATCATCGATTTTCCAATGGCTATTTGAGTTCATTTACCGCAGCGGTCAGCGCCGGCACAACTTCGAAAAGATCGCCGACCACGCCGTAATCGGCGATATCGAAAATCGGCGCGTGCGGGTCCTTGTTGATCGCGACGATGGTTCCTGAGTTCTTCATGCCGACGATGTGCTGAATAGCGCCGGAAATTCCAACGGCGAGGTAGAGCTTGGGGGCGACTGTCTGGCCGGAGCTTCCGACCTGGCGATCCAGCGGTAGCCAGCCATCGTCACAAACAGGCCGCGACGCCGCGATTTCAGCGCCTAAGGAGGCAGCGAGCTCCTTGACCATATCGAGATTCTCCGGCTTCTTGATGCCGCGACCGACCGATACGATACGCTCGGCCTTACTGAGGTCGACCTCCTGCTTGACGCCTTCGAAAATTTCGAGCACGCTGGTACGCACCGTGAGATCGTCGAGCGCCAGTTCGGCGGCACGAACCTCACCATTCTTGCTCTTATCGAGGTTGTCGGGGTTGAAGGCGCCGACCTGGAAGCTGACGAGATGCGGCCCGTCGCCGCTCAAGGTAAAGTCGGCGTCGATCTTTCCCTGAAAAATCTGGCGCACGAACACCGGAGCGCCACCTTCCATGCGGTAGCGCACGCAATCGCTGACCAGGTGATGGTTGAGAGATGCGGCCAGTTTCGGGGCGTAGTCGCGGACCATGTAGGTATGGCTGAAAAGCACATAGCGCGGACTCTCCTTCCCGATGATCTGGCTGAGCGCGGCGCAGAAGCCATCCGGCGTGTAGTCGGCGAGCTTGTCGTGGTCGGCGGTAAGAACCTCGTCAACACCCGCCTTCACTTCGTCGGCGATGCTTCCCGCGCTCTTGCCAAGTACAACCACTCCCAGTTTCAAATTCAGATCTCCGGCAAGACTCTGGCCGGCGACGACCGCTTCCAGCGTTGAGCGATTCAACGCGCCGTCTCTTTGTTCAGCAACAACAATAATGTCTACGCTCATTTAAGAAACTCCTTGTTTGAAATTGCTCAGTCGTGTCAGTCCGGACCTAGAAAACCTTGGCCTCGTTTTTCAACTTCGCGGCCAGCTTTCCGGCGACCTCTTTTGCATCCCCTTCGAACATTTCCGTTTGCTTGGTCTTTTCCGGGATATAGATTTTGCTGAACTGCAGCGAGCTGCTCGCCGTGCTGACGTCGCTCTCGGAAAGACCCAAATCTCCCGGACTGAGCGCTTTGATTTCCTTTTTCTTGGCCATCATAATGCCCTTGATCGTCGCATAGCGAATCTGCGTGATGCCCGACTGAATGGTCAGCAGAGCCGGCAGCGGCAACTCTATCCACTGAAACCAGCCACTCTCGAGCTCGCGTTTGACCTTGATGCCGCTGTCGGTCTTCTGCACTTCCATGACGATCGTGCTGTGCGGCAAACCGAGGTACTCGGCGAGAATGGGGCCGGTTTGCCCCAGGCCGTAGTCGTCGGATTGCAGGCCGGTGAGGACCAGGTCGGGATTCTCCTGCTGAATAGCGGCGGCCATTACCTTCGCATTGACGAAGGGGTCTATTGTCTTGAATGCCTCGTTATTGATGTGGAGCGCCCGTTCGGCGCCTTTGGCCAGGCCCTGCTTAATGGCTTCCTTGACGCGGTCCGGCCCCATGCTCAGCAAGACGACTTCGCCGCCGTGTTCTTCCTTCAGGCGAAGCGCGGTCTCCAGAGCGTAGTTGTCGCTCTCATTGATCTCGTAGTTCAGCTCATCCTCGATGACCCATTTCCCATCGTCTCTGACTTTCAGCAATGAGTCCTGCACGGGTACTTGCTTCATGCAAACAATGATTTTCACAGCACTCTCCTTCGATTTTCAGTTTGGTGACTCGTGGGCTTTTAGACCACGACCAATTTAAGAATATCGGGCACTAAATCAAGTTCAAAGTTAGCCGAGCAGCCCATGCGCATACCCTTTGGCCTCGTAGGCGTTGGCTGCGATCGTCCGGGTCCTGTCGTCGCTGTTGCGCTCGACCTGCCGGCGGTTCCGGCGGATGCGCCGCCAGGCCATTTCGCAGAACGCCTTCCCTATCTCGATCTCGCGCGCAGCGCTGTCCACGCCGTCCGCCTTGATGGTCGTATCCAGGCGGGAAATGATGGCCGCCATGCCGAACAAATCGATCGCCATATCGGCCAGGCGCTCCAAAATAAAGCCCTGATGAATCACTTCTTTCCGGTATTTTGTCAGCACCTTCTCCACGGCGATGTTGAGCTCACGGGCATATTCCTCGAATTTTCCGACGTCGTCATGCAGGCTGGCGTGGACATCGTCGAGGCGCTCGGTGGCAACGGTTCGCCGAATCCGGCCGAGGGCAAAGTCCGTGAGAACGCCGAGCCGGTCGAGCGGGTGCTGCAGAGCCTTGCCAACTTCTTTCAAATACTCGGCGTGCTGCTGCATGCCTGCCAACGCGATGAAAGAGCGCAAAATCTCGTTAGTGCCTTCGAAAATCAGATTGATGCGCGAGTCGCGAAGCGAACGTTCGTACGGGTACTCCTTGCTGTATCCGATGCCGCCGGCGATTTGCATCGCCTCGCTCGAAGTTCTCCAGACCGCCTCTGAGGCGTACACTTTGCAGATAGCCGATTCCAGCGAGTAGTCGACGTCGCCGCGGTCTATGAGCCCGGTGGTCAGATAGACCATGCTCTCCAAGGCAAACGCGTCTATCACCATGCGGCTGATCTTCGATTGAATCATCTCGAAATCGGCGATGGGGATATTGAACTGCTTGCGGTTCTTGCCGTAGTCGATACTCATTTCGGTCAAGCGCTTGATGCCGCCAATGCAACCGGCGGCCAGCCCCAGCCTGCCCGAGTTCAAAACCTCCATCGCCACTTTGAATCCTTTGCCCAGCGGCCCGATCACATTGGTCGCCGGCACTCTGACGTTGTCGAACGTCAGCTCGGTGGTCGAAGAGCCGTGAATGCCGAGCTTTTCTTCCTCTCGTCCGGAGGCGAACCCCTCCATGTCGCGCGTGACCGCAAAGGCGGTAATTTTCTCCATGCCCTCGTCTCCGACAGCGGTCTTGGCAAACACGGTAAAAAAATTGGCGAGACCCCCGTTGGTAATCCAGATCTTGCTGCCATTCAGCACGTAGTGTTCGCCGCTTTCATCCAAGACGGCTTTGGTTTGAATCCCGGCCGCGTCCGAACCGGCGCCAGGTTCGGTCAGGGCGAATCCGGCCAGCCACTCCCCGGAAGCAAGTTTGGGCAGAAAGCGTTTTTTCTGCTCTTCGTTGCCGTGCAGCAGGAGCGCCTTGAGGCCAATCGACTGGTGCCCGCCAAGAGTAACTGCCAGCGACGCGTCGAGCCCGGCGATCTCTTCGAATACCCGGTTGTACGCGGTGGCCGAGAATCCGTAGCCGCCGTAGGCCTCGGGAACGGTCATACCGAAAAGGCCGAGCTCCGCCATGCCCTCGATGATCTCTTTCGGGATCTCACCGCTCCGGTCGATCTCGGCCGAATCCACATGGTCTTTTGCAAACTGACGGACGCTGTCGAGGATAAGCTTCAGACTTTCCTCTTCCTCTTCCGTGATTTTCGGAAAGGGAAAAACGATTTCCTGTTCGATGGCGCCCGCGAACAGAGCGCGGGTAAAACTCCTGGGTTCAGCTTCGTTTTTTTCCATGGGACAACTCCGTTGGTTTGCAGTTCTTGCCGCGAAAAAGGAGAGCCGCCCGGTCAGTTGGCAGCGCGGTCATAAAATGCACCATCCTTTTCCGCCATTTCGACGACCGACGCCGGTGGTGCGAATCGCTCGCCGTATTGCTGGCTCAATTCATTGAACAGCGTGAGACATTTTTTTGCGCCCAGGCTGTCGGCGTATCTAAGCAATCCACCACGAAAAGGAGGAAATCCGGTTCCAAAGATCAAACCGGCATCCACATCGCGGGCGCGCCGGACGATTTTCTCTTCCAGGCACAGAGTCGCCTCCTTCAGCATGACAAAGACCAGCCGGTTCTGGATATCCTCGGTGGAAAACCTGCTCGACTGGTTCTGGTGGTTGATCAGCCGGTACACTTCGCTGTCGACGCGCCGGGACTTGCCTTCGTGCAGGTAAAAGCCCTTGCCGCCTTTCTTTCCGAGCCGGCCGTCCTGATACAGAATCTCGATCACGCGGGAAGGTTTCACCCGCTCCCCGAACGCCTCCAGGAGAATGCCGGCCACTTTGTAGCCGACGTCGATGCCAATTTCATCGAGCAGATGCAGCGGCCCCATCGGCATGCCGAAGCGCACCATGGCTTTATCGATTTCATCGATGGTCGCGCCCTCCTCCAGAATGAGCGCGCTTTCGTTCAAGTACGGGCCCAGGATCCGGTTAACGAGAAAGCCCGGACTGTTTTTAACGACCACGGGAATCTTCCCGAGCTTCTTGGCGAACGTCACCGCTGTCACCGTTGTCTTGTCCGACGTCTTGTCGCCGCGGATCACCTCGACCAGCGGCATCCGGTGTACAGGATTGAAGAAATGAAACCCGATTACCCGCTCCGGCTTCTTCACCGCCGAAGCAATTTCTGAGATGGACAGCGACGAGGTGTTCGAGGCCAAAATGGTGCTCTTGCCGACCTCCGCCTCCACTTCGGCAAACACCGACTTCTTAATCTCCAGGTTTTCCACGATGGCCTCGATCACGAAATCCGTGTTGGCAAAGCCGGAGTAGTCGGTCGTGCCGGTGATCAGGCTCATCTTGCGCGCCATTTCCGCGCTGCTCAGTTTGTGCCGGTCGACCGCCCCCTGAAACACCTTGCGCGCCCTCTCGAACCCGACATCAAGCGCCTTCTGGCTGACGTCTTTCATGCGAACCGGCAGCTCGTTGAAGGCCAGCAATCGAGCGATGCCGCCTCCCATCACGCCTGCGCCAAGCAGTCCGACATTCGAGATTTCGGCGGGCGTCGTCTTCTTCCGGTCGACCCCCTGGTCCTTTTTCAGAGCTTCGTTCAGGTGGAAGATGGAGATAAGATTCTTGCTGACCGGCGTCGCTATGAGCTCGCCGAGCAATGTCGCCTCCATCTGCAGGCCTTCCTGCAGCGGACGGCCGAATCCATATTCGATGGAGTCGATGGCCTTCATCGGCGCGGGATAGTGCCCGCCAGTGCTGCGTAATGTCTGTTTGCGTGCCTGGCTGAAGATAAACTTCCTGCCGAACGATGTACCCTCGAACAGAATCGCCGGAAGTCGTCGGGCGTTCCGCCGGTTTTCATATACGTGGCGTTTTATTTTCCCCAGCAACGAGCAGGCAAACTCTTCGGCCGCAGCGCGCAGAAATCCGTGATGGTCTTCGGCGAGAACCTGGTCGACCAGCCCGACCCGGCCGGCGGCGTGCGCGTCGAGCAGTTTCCCGGTCAGGATCAGCTTCATCGCCGCCTGGATTCCGATGAGGCGCGGCAATCGTTGCGTACCGCCAAATCCGGGTAAGATGCCCAGCCTGACTTCAGGTAGGCCGATCCGCGTTTTCGGGTGCGCTTTGGCAATTCTGAAATCGCAGGCCAGAGCCA
>CAZTNL010000050.1:0-2661 GCA_964614885.1 uncultured Calditrichaceae bacterium
AGCGAGAAAATGACGGAGAAGCGGTGGATTGCGTCGTTTGCAATACGGTCGCTGCTGAAGCCGTAGTTGAGTTCAACCTTATTGCTGGCGAGTGCAAATGTGTATCCGGCGCCACCCGTGATGCTGTTGCTGTCGAAACCAAGCCGGAACGGCAATCTGGGCGACGCTCTTAGTTCGAGGCCGAGGTGAGGCGTAAGGGCCAGGCTGCCGGTTCGGCTCATGTCGGCAGCCACGGTAATGCCATCAAGAACCGTGACCGACGCGCCCAACCGCATGGTGGACGGAACGCCCTCGGTCAGACCGTTCTGCCAGTGGTAGCTGGTGCCAAGATCCTGGGCCAGGGCGCCCAGGGTTAGCCAATCAGACAGGTGCACCCTGACACCGGCATCGAAGCCCATACCGCCGGCGCTATCTTTGTCCAGACTGCTGCGGACCAATTTCCAGGTACCACCGATGGCAAGGCCCCATCCCACGGACTTGCTGGCCGAGAGCAGGAGAGCGTCCTGCGCGTTTCCAAAGGTATAGTCGGGCGCTTCGGTGTTCGCTGAGCGCCCTTCGATGCCACTGACACGAAAGCCGATCCAGGTGGCGCCAAGAGTGAACCAGCTTCGGACCGGAATCGCGGCGCTCATGGAGCTCAGCCGCCGGTCGAATGGCAGCTCCACGTTCATGAATTCGAACTGCAGGCGTGTCAACTGGTCCAGGCCTGCGGGATTCCAGTAGGTAGCGGAAGCATCATTGGCGACGGCGGTAAAGGCGCCGCCCATGGCCAGCGCTCTGGCGCCGATGCCCATTTTCAAAAAGATGCCCTGAGCGCCGCTGCTTTCCTGGGCAAGGGCCTTCCCGGCCATCCCGCCGGCGGTCAACCATGTGAGGGTGGTCAGAATGAGCAGATATCTCAGTCCGGACCGGGTCGGTTCTTGCTGGCGCCGTTGTTTGTTTGCGCAGTGCGTTATTGAGTCCCGTTGCTTGTTACGTCGCATTTGTGTTACCCCGTTGTCGTGCTAGCGTTTAGCGGCTATCTTAATGACCCGCCGCTCGCGGTCTGCGCGGATGCTGCAGAAATAGACGCCGTTGGCGACGAAACCGCCGCGGTCATTGCGGCCATCCCAGGTATCTTCGGTATGCTCGCCAGCGCTTTTTATCTGGTCGTCGAGCAGAGTCGCCACTATCGCGCTGTTGGCGTCGAGAATTTGGATGGTCACGTTTGCGGATCTGCTGAGCTCGTATCGAATCGCGGTCCTTTCCGCACGGATTTGGAAGGGATTCGGGTAGTTGAAGGCCAGCGGCTTTAGCACGGATTCGGTCGCGGTCTCCTGGCCGTTGCCACTTCCTGCCGGCAGGAACACCTCTACTTCGTCGGAATACGCGCTTTCGTTGCCTGACCAGTCCACAGCGGTCACGGCAAAGTAATAGCGCCGGTTGTCCTGCAACCCCGCCACCCGGAACGATGTTACGTCGCCGACGAACTGGTGGACGTCGTAATTGCGCGGGCGCTCCCCGTAGTGAATCGCGTACCCGGCCAGGTCGGTTTCATTGTTCGGCGCCCACGACACATCCACCGCTGCCGTGTTGGCCGGGGCCATCGCCGTGAGAAGCGCCAGGCTCAGGCAGACAGAAACGGTCGCTCCTGCGAGCGCCAGTGTGCGCGACAGCCGGACGGTGTGACTGCGTTTAGGTGAAGTGTTCATGTCGGGACCTCATGCTTTTCTGAAACGGTTTCACAACATTTTCCTGATCAGTTCGAGAATCCGGGCTGGCCGCGCAGGCTTATCGATGACCTGGCACGCCGGTCCGGTTTTGAATAAAGGGTCAATTCTGTGAAGATCCACGGCCGTGATGTAGATAACCTTGACGCTGGGAGAAATGGCCCGGCAGGCAGCGACCAGCGCCATTCCATTGGTGTCGGGCAGCGTGTAGTCGGTCACCAGCAGGTCGTGCCGGTCGGCTTCAAACTTTTCGAGCGCTTCCATTCCTGTGAGTGCAACCTCAGAGCTCAGGTCATGAGCACGAAAATAGTCGTTGAGGACCACGGCGGTCTCCTTGTGGTCTTCCACCACGAGAATTCTTCCCGGCAGCATTTAACAGCTTCCTTTGCTTGTCTGACCTACAATGATAATCATGAATGCCTTTGGGCTCGATTCGATTTCCCGGGAGTCATGCAAAAGGGGTGCCAGCAACTGAAGCCGGCTTTGAGCAGGCTTCCGGCGAGTCGTCGCTGTCTTGCCGGCGCGGGTTCGTGTAAAAATTACATAGAAGGCCGCACCGGCCGGTTGTGGAGTGGGATGGAGGAACAGTCCCGCTATCGGGTGGCTTGGCTGAGGAGGCCCGCGCTCATTTTTCTTCTGAGAGGTACTTGTTGAGTTTGTTGTGCATGGTTTTGAGGCTGATCCCCAGAATCCGGGCAGCTTTGGTCTTGTTGTTACCTGTTTGCTCGAGCGTTTTGAAAATGATCTCCCTTTCGATTTCGTGCAGCGGTTTGCCGAGCTGCACACTTTCGCCGGACTCCTGGCTCTGAGATTGGAAGATGTGTCGCGGCAGGTGCTTCACTTCCACCTCTTCGCCGGTGCAAAGGATGACCGCTCGTTCCGCCAGATTTCGCAACTCGCGAACATTGCCGGGCCAGTGGTAGTTCTGCATCACTTCGATACAGGCCGGTGA
>CAZTNL010000050.1:2761-10030 GCA_964614885.1 uncultured Calditrichaceae bacterium
CGCGAACATTGCCGGGCCAGTGGTAGTTCTGCATCACTTCGATACAGGCCGGTGAAAAACGCGTTACCTTTTTATTGTTTTTGCGACTGAAGAACTCCAGAAATTCGTTAGCCATCAACATGAGGTCACTCATGCGTTCCCGCAAAGGCGGCAGCTCGATGTCGATGACGCTGAGTCGAAAATAGAGGTCTTCGCGCAAAGCGCCTTCTTCGAGCGCCCTCTTGATCTCGCGGTTTGTCGCTGAGATCACCCGTACATCCACCTCAACTTCCCGCGATCCACCCAAACGGCGGAATTTGCGTTCTTCCAGCACGCGCAGCAGCTTCGACTGCGTGTCCGGTGGCATTTCGCCGACCTCATCCAGGAAGATGGTGCCTTTGTCCGCCATTTCAAAACAGCCGGCCTTTTCGCTGGTCGCGCCGGTAAACGCGCCTTTTTGGTGGCCAAATAGCTCGTTTTCGAGAATATCTCTGGGGAAAGCCGAACAGTTCAACGCGATAAACGGCCCTTTGCAGCGCCCGCTTTTGGCATGGATGGCTCGGGCCACCAGCTCTTTGCCGGTGCCGCTTTCGCCGGTAATGAACACGTTGGCCGTGGTGTCCGCGACCGCGTCGATGATCTGGTACACCTGCTGCATTTTCTCGTTGGCGCCGATCATGTCTTCGAACCGGGACAGACTTTGCACCTGCTGTTCGAGCTTACGGTTTTTCGCCGCCAGGAAGATGTTTTCCCGCACCAGCCGTTGTCGCTCCAGCGCTTTCGGCACCAGACTGCGGATTCGTTTCGGACTGACGGGCTTGGTGAGGTAGTCGTAGGCGCCTTCCCGCATGGCCTCGACCGCCGTGTCGATGCTGCCCTGCCCGGTGACGATGATGACTTCCAGCGGCAGGTTCAGCTTCTTGACCTCGCGCAGAAGCTCGATGCCGGTCATGCCGGGCATCATCAGGTCGACGAGAAGCAGGTCGAACTCGCTTTTTTGCAACCTCTCAAGCGCCGCGCAGCCATCGTTCTCTACCACGGTTTCGTAGCTTTCCATCTGCAGCATTGCCGACAAGCCCTCGGTAATCGATGGTTCGTCGTCTGCTATCAGAATGCTTGCGCGTCGGGTTTCTTTCATCTTTTGCTATCTCGAAGTGAAACTCAGGGTAACGGTGGTTCCTTTTCCCACCTTGCTGTCAAGTTGCATTTGCCCGCCGTTGAGCTCGATGAGCCGCCGCGTGACCGGCAGCCCGATGCCCGAGCCTTGCTTCTTGGTGGTGAAATAAAGATCGAAGATTTTCTTCATTTCCTCCTTTGAAATGCCGGTTCCCTCGTCCCTGACCGACACCTGAAGCTTTTTGCCCTTTCGCCAGGTTCTGACCAGAATCTTTCCGTCGTCGTTGCTGGCATGGATGGCGTTGACAAGGATATTGTGCAATGCCTGCTGCAGCTGACCGCGGTCGACGAAGGCTTCCAGGGCGCCTTTTCCGAGCCGAGTTTCGACCTTGATTCCGCGTCCGCCGGCTTCGGTGGCCACGCTCTGGCACACTTCTTTAGCCAGCGCATTGAGATTTGTCCGCTCCCGCTGCGGCACGCCGGGCCGGACGTACATAAGAAATCCGCTGAGCACCTCCTGCAAATGGTCGATCTCATGTGATATGATGTCCACGTGTTTCATGGAGTCTGCTTCCGCTCCGGTCTTCGCGAGTTTGGCTTTCAGAACGTCGACGTTGATGACAAGCGCATGTAGTGGATTCTTGACTTCGTGCGCCATGATATCCATGAAGCGGGAAAGGGTTCTTCGTTCCTGCAGGAGCGCATTTCGCTTTTTGACCGCGGTGCGCTGCACCGAATCCAATTGCTCCAGTCGCGTGAGCGCGGCGTTGACCCGGTCGAAAAGGGGCCTGAATTCATCGGTCGCTTTGGCCTTGATGCGGTAGCCATACTTGCGCTTGTCGATGTTGTTCATGGCGCGATCGACGAGTTTCAGAGGCGCCGTCAGCACCCGCGTCATGAGCAGGGCGATAAGAATGGCGCCGAGAATTGCGGCAAAAGCCACCAGGTAGAGGCGGAGGGTCATTTCATGGACGGCACCGTGCACGCCGCTGAGCGAGTCGATGACCAGCACGGCCCGCAGTTTCGGCGCTGCCGCAAGCGGCCAGACGGCAGCGTACCAGGCGCCTTTCTCCAGCGGCCGGACTTTCAACGCCCGGCGGGTGTTCTGCCGCATCGCCGCCGTCAGCAGGGAGCGGTCTGCGCGGGGCTTGCGGGAAAAAATGACATCGCTGTCCCCTTCGACGATCCAGAATTCGGAGACCGCTTCCAGGCTTATGCTACCCTCGATAAAGTAGGCGCGCAATGCGTTTTCGCAGCCCTGCGACCACCCTGCGGCCAGGCCGGCTTTGTTCAGGAGCGCGGTAGTTTCGGCTTCGAGCTTTGCTGCCATCATTTCTGCGGATGGCTGCGCCATGCCGGCAAGAATTCGGGGCATGCCGGTAAAATAGAACCAGGCGGCCGCGCCGAAAACGAGCGTGATGAAGGCCAGAAGAATCAGGAGCTGTTTGTGAAAGAGTTTCATTGCCTGCCGATCGGGAGCATGGTCCTTTGCGTTGTTCGCGTGAAAAGCATCCTGGGATAACGCCGGTGAAATCCGAGTGGCAAAGTACCACGGGAGGGCCTAAATGTCAAGGAAAACCCCTCGCCTTTTTCCTTGACTTCCATACGGGCTCGTGGTACATTCTGTGGCCGTACCCCGCGTGTTTATCCTAAGTTCCGGAAGGAGACCTTGGCTTGAGAATTACGAAAGTTTACACCAAACAGGGCGACAAGGGCACGACTCGTCTCGGTGGCGGTCAGGCGGTGGGCAAGGATTCGCTGCGCATTCGCGCCTACGGTACCGTCGATGAGTTGAATTCATGTATTGGCCTTGCGCTTTCTTTCGAGCCGGCCCCACGCGTAGCAACGGCGCTCACTCAAATCCAGCACCAACTGTTCACGGTAGGCGGGGATTTGTGCGTGCTGGAAGCCGACAAGAAGAAGTGGGGTACGAAGGGTGTTGATGAGCAGAGCGTCGCCGCTCTCGAAACGCTGATCGACGAGCTGAACGGGTCGCTGAAGCCGCTGGAGGAGTTCATTCTGCCCGGCGGCACTCGAGTCGCTGCCTTCCTGCACGTGGCGCGCTGCGTCTGCCGTCGCGCCGAGTCGCTGGCCGTGGAATTGGCGGCCGCCGGGGAAATCGGTCCCTGCGTAATCAAGTATCTGAACCGCCTATCGGACGCTTTGTTCGTGCTTGCCCGCTTCGAGAATTTAGAAAAGGGAGGAGGGGATGTGTACTGGGAAAAGGATAAGCTCAGGCGCCACGAAAGGGGCGAAAAACAACAGGAGCCGCGAAAGATTCGAAAAAAATAAGAAACCACAAAAGTCACGAAAACCACGAAAAACCAAGGAAACATGGTGTCGCGCTATCTTCAGGGAAAGATGTCCTGAATAAATGAGGTGAAGTTCACATCTGCCGGACTCGCGTGCCTGTCCGTTTGGATCTTTTCGTGCCTTTGGTGTTTTTCGTGGTTTGAATCTTGCATCCGAAACTCAAAACTATTGTGGTTTGACCTTTGACACTTGAAACTTCCCTCTACTGGGCCGGCATTCTGGTCTACTGCATCGTTGTTCTTGCGGTCGGCTGGCGCGGCTTTCGCACAACCACGAGCGACACCAGCGTTGATTTCTGGTCTGCCGGAAAGCAGCTAGGCCCGTGGGCGACCGGGCTGTCGATTTCGGCCAGTTTCATGTCGATTAGCTGGTCGTGCGTTTATGCGGTTCAGCTCGTCTACTGGTATGGGCTCAGCTCGATCTGGCTGCTGGCGGTTCCCTGGCTGGCGGTGATGGTTTTCTTTTACTTTTTGACCCCTCACTTTCGGAAATTTCCCGCTTTCTCCCAACCGGAAATGCTGGCGACACACTTCGGAGAGGAGGTCAGACGCTATTTTGCGCTGCCGTTGGCGTTTGTTTTTCTCGTTTGGGGCGGTGCTGAAATATTTGCTGCGGCGCAAATCCTGGCACCGATTCTGCAGGCGCCATTTCATCTCATTCTCGCGCTGATCGCCCTGGTCGTGGCGGCCTATTCTTACATGGGGGGGTTTTCGGCCGTGGTCACGACGGACAAAGTGCAATTCGCCCTGGTGGCGTTTTTTGTCATCGCAATTTCGTGGGTGGCCACAGGCGCTGTGGCTGAACAGACCGGCCTCTCGCAAGCTGTGGCCTCGCTCGCTGCGCCGCCGAAGACGGGCCAACCCGTGTTCGCGTGGTTCGCCACCGGACCAACGATTATTTTTCTGACGCTTTTTGCCTACATGCCGGGCTGGATCGTCGAGACCGATATCTGGCTGCGCCTGCAGGCGGCGCGTTCACAGAAGGCCGCCCGGCAGGGCGTTCTCATCGCTGCAGCGAACTCTTTGCTTTTTATCGTGGTTACGCCGCTTGTCATCGGACTGGCTGCGCTCTGGCTTTACCCGCCGGTGGGGCAACAGATCCCGGCCGCCTTAAACGACGGCGCAGCGATCTTCGCGGTACTGATCAATGAGCACGCACCCGGCATTCTCGGCATTCTGCTCACCGTTGGTCTGGCAGCCGCCTCGATGTCGACGATCGACACCTGCAGCAACGTGATGGCGGTTTCCATGTCGTACGACGTTCTCGAGCCGTTTCTGCGAAAAAGCAAGCAGGACGTGGACCTGCAGAAGGTGTCGCGCCGGATGTCGGCGCTCGCCGTGGGTCTGGCCTACGTCTACGCGTTGTTTACCGATTCTCTCTGGGATATTTTCTACCTGTCTTCCGGCGTGTTGACCACTACGCTCTTCATTCCGATGATGGCGCTGTTCGGCAAGCAGCGGTCGCCGCGCAAAGCGCGCAACTCCGCAGCCACCGGCTTCGTGGCCACCATCGTACTCTATTTTCTCGAAAGCAACGGCGCGCTGGCCGCTTTCGAGCCCGCCTGGCTGCAGGCGACGGGGTTGGGTTATATCATTTGGGCTTTCGCCCTGAGCTACGTCGCGTTCAAAGTATCCTGAGAGGGAGCAGAAGGCAAGAAAAGGTTGGCCGATTCTGGGTGTTGAACGAAGAGATTTCAGTTGCTGCGAGGAACAATAAGATGAAAACTGACATTAGAGAAACGATGCTTCGCTTCAGCAAACATTTTCTGACCCTTTCCGCACTTCTTTTTCTAGGCTCCGGTGTCATTGCCCAACCGACCGGCACCTACCAGGCCGGTGTTGCCCTGCGCGACAGCGGCCACTGGCAGGAAGCCCTTGCCACCTGGACGAACGGCGCGGACTCGTTGCGGTCGGAGGGGCGCGCAGACCTGCGCATGGCCATCGCCACGCTTGAACTCACGGGCGCTAAGGAGGCAGGCGAATTTTACGAGCCGGCGACCCTTGCCTACTACCGCGCGCTTGACAGTGAGCAGGTAACGAATCAGGAGGTCCTGGCTGCCGAAGTCGGGCGGGTGGCGCCTTTACTGCCCCCGGATGAGGCGAAGACCTGGCAGAAGCTGGCCCGCAAGTCTGATCCCGCTCTGCTCAGGAAAATGAAGGCCTTTTGGGTGCAAAAAGATCCGATCCCGACTACGAGGCTGAACGAAAGATTGATCGAGCACTGGCGGCGTATCGCCCTGGCCCGCGCCAAGTTTAAAGGCAAGAGCACGACTCCGTACGGCGCTGACGACCGCGCGTTGGTGTATGTTAAATACGGGCCGCCTGAAATAGACTATTCGACAAAACTCGGTCTGAGCCAGCAGGAAATCATTCGCTGGATCGACGATTTTCTTCTGCGCCAGGAGATTCAACGGTTTAACAATACGCCTGAAGTCGAGATATGGGTTTACCAGCATCTTGTTCGTGGCGAGTCAACCATTTTTTTCTTCGGCAGAAAGGGCGGCTCGGGTAAGTACGGGCTGCGCTATGGTGTTGAAGATTTCATCCCGTCACGCGCGTTCCGGCGCAACAGCACGGAAACCACACAGGGACTCTTGCCCGGCAGCATGCTGCAGCTCATGTACTATCGTGAGCTCATCGATGTCGACCATTTTTTCCTGGACCGTTTTCGCCGGCTCGAGGCACGCTGGAGCAACGCACGCAGTGCCGGGGCAGCCGCGCCGGACTATAATGTGCTCCTCGGTCTGCTGAGCCATTTTCGCGGCCAGGACGAAGGTACCGCCTCCTTCAAGAGTCTGCCACCTGATTTCACCAGTGCATTTGAAAGCCTGGAAGGGTGGACGCTTGCGCACCGCGTGTTTCGCTATCTCGATGACTCTGAACAACCGCGGGTGGAAATACTCGCAGCTTCGGGTCCTCCGGCTCATATGGCTGTGGACCTGCCGGATTTTTTTAAACGCTCACGCAAGACAAAGTACAAGACGCGCCACATCCTGGTGCCGTACGATAAGGACTGGAACCAGCAGACGCCGGTGGTGCATTACCCGGACTTGCAGGGATCGACAACATCTGTGTTCGACATGCCGCAGCCGGCGCCTGGATTGCATTTTGCGCTCGTTGGGGAAAAGCTGATCATGCAGGCGAGGAAACGCACGCTCGAAGAGAAAGACCTGCCTGACACGGCCAGGGTCATCGGGATCGGGTCGGTCTTTCTGGACGACCTGCAGCCGCTGAACACGGCTCCCGGCGAGTTTGAGGCCAGCGATTTGCTGATTGGCAAGCCCACGCCCGCAGAGGTGAGCCAGTCCGGCCGGCATCCGTTTCCTGTTATTCCCGCCAACCCGATTCTCGGGCCGCGCATGCAGGTCTTTGTCCGGCTCTACAACTTGCAGCCATCTGAGAAAGGCGCCACCTCCTACAAGATCGACTGCGAAGCAGTGGCGTTGAAGGCGGATGGCCGCCATGATAAAAAACACGGACACCTGCGCCGCAAGCTTTCGTTCCAGGCACCCGCAAAAGACGCCTCCCGGGCGTTCTGGCTCGATGTTTCCGGGCTGAAACAAGGCCCCTACGAACTGACGCTAAAGATCGAGGACGCTGTTTCGCACCGGAGGGTAACGCGGCGCGGCCAATTTGTGGTCGGAACGGAGTCCTGAGCCGGGGCGTGCGACCCGCCTGCTGCTTTCCGGAGGCAGCAGAGTTTCAGGACACCGACACCGCGGTCTGGCGGGGATCTGCTCTCGTGTGGCTCCAGACGGTCTTTTTTGTTGACTTTTTTGTAACAAGCCACTACTTTTCGAGGCTCTTCTCTTCCCAGACACGGACCGCCTTTGGCGAGTCTTTTTTTCTATTCATCACCCTG
>CAZTNL010000051.1:0-6753 GCA_964614885.1 uncultured Calditrichaceae bacterium
GAGCAAACAAATGAGGATAGGATTGCGATGAAGAAAAAAGCTTTCATGACATTCTCTGCGATGATCTTGCTTGTTGCAGGGCTTGTCTTTGCGCATGACGGCGGGCAGAGAGCAAATCGTGCCCGCAGCAGTGCGCTCTACAAAGGCAGTCCACGCAACACGCGATTGAACATCAACAACTTATCTCACTGGTTCGGCGCAGATTTGTTGTCAGCGAACGACCCCCGGACCGGCAACAGCGGTCTGGAGTTTCCCCGCGGCATCAGCGCCAGCCTGGCGACCATCTTTATCGATGGTCTGGTTTGGGGTGGCAATGTAAACGACGGAAAGACGCCGGCATGGCGTGTCGGTGGTTTGCAGTATGCGATCGGTACGGTCGAGGGTGCGATAACCTCACCGGGTGTTGCCGAGAGCCCGAGCCAGGCGGATGTGCGGATTTACCGTATTCGCCGTGACTACGCGACGGCCGACCTGAAACTGGACGCAGCCGAGTTGGGTTTGGGTGAAGACGCGGTTCGCGCACAGTACAAGACCGACTGGCTGGAATGGCCGGCCGCCAAAGGCGCTCCGTTCTATGATGCCGATGGCGACGGACAATACAACCCCGGTTTCACCACCAATGCCGACGGCGTTGAGATTCCGAAACTGGCTCCGGGCAAAGGCGAGACCTTCGACCCGGCCGTTAACGCGGACGAACCCGGCGTCGCCCAGGGCGACCAGGTGGTTTGGACGGTGGCCAACGATTTGAGCGAAGGCACCACGGCCGGATTCGCCGGCGCGTTGCCGTTCGGCGTGGAAGTACAGTTGGCAGCGTGGGGGTACAACCGTACCGGCGCGCTGGGCAACATGATTTTCAAGCAGTACAAGCTCATCTGGAAAGGCACGGCGACGACGCCTGCCGGCGCGACCGCCGACCCAATGTACATCGCGCAGTGGTCCGACCCGGATTTGGGCACCTACTCCGATGACTTTGTCGGCGTCGACAGCACGCTGTCCCTGATGTTCGTCTACAACTCTTCGGATGTGGATGCAACCTACGCGGGCTTCGGCTTCCCGCCGCCATCAACCGGTTACGACTTCTTCCAGGGTGCGCTCATTCCCGGCGACCCGACCGACGAAGCCATCTTCGGTCTGAAGAAACGCCCGGGCTTCAAGAACCGCGGCATCGACGTGTTCGCCTATTTCGCGGCAGGAACGTCGATTAGCGATCCTGGCCCTCTGGGCACGTATGAAACTTCTCTGGAGTGGCGCAACCTCTTTAACGGTTGCCTGCCGCAGAGCGATTTTACCAATTGTGATCCCTACACCAACACCGTCACGGGCCAGCCGACGAAATTCCCTCTGGGCGGCGACCCGGTGGCGCAGACCGGCGACCTCGATGGTATCACGCTGTCGCCTGGCGACCGCCGGATGCTGAGTGTCACCGGTCCGTTTACCCTGACCGTTGGCGACACGCAGGAAGTGGTTGTGTCGACCATTGCCGCTTTGGGCAGCGACCGCCTGGGCAGTGTGGCGGTTCTGAAAGGGCAGGACAAGACGGCACAGGAAGCTTTCGACAACCTGTTTGAGCTGGTCGGCCCACCTGCCGGCCCGATCGCCAGAGCGACCGGCCTGGACGGTGAAATCATCATCAACTGGGGCTTCACCCCCGAACGCGTGGCTTTGACCGAAAGCCAGAACGAGCGTAGTTTCGTCTTCGAAGGGTACAATGTATACCAGTTGAAGAGCAACTCGCCGGATCTTTCCCCGGACAACGCGAAACGCCTGGCCACGTTTGATTTGGTCAACGGCATCCAGACGATTCTGTCGCCGACCTTTGACCAGGCCAGCGGCGAGGTGCTCAACCTGCCGGTTCAGTTAGGTACCGACAGCGGCATCCAGCACTCCTTCCGGGTGACGGCGGATGCGTTCAGAAGTCGTCCGCTTGCCAACCACCAGGACTACTACTTTGCGGTCACGGCATACAACTACACCGCCGATGTCAACCAGTCTGACCGTTCTCTGGAGTCACGGCCTCAGGTGTTGGCCGTCCGCGCACAGCAGCCTGCTCCGGGACAACGCATCAGCTCCAGCTTCGGCGATGCGCTGGAAGTGACCCACAACGGCACCAGCGATGGCGGGGTCAAAGTGACCATCGTCGACCCGACCGCTATCACCGGGCATGATTATGAAGTTGTGTTCGAGAACACGAGCGCCGGCGCGGTCTGGCACCTGCTGGACAGCACGACCGGCGACACGGTTCTGGCCAACCAGACCAAACAGGTCACCGATGCCAGCGACGTGGCTTTCAACAACGCCGACGGCCTGCGCGTGCAGGTTCTGGGCGCACCTCTGGACGCCAAACGCATGCCGAACGGTGGCCCGGCGTTTATCCAGGTAGCCGGTCCGAACGGTCCTCTGACCCCGGATGACTACGACGGCAACGGCGCACCCTTTGGCGGCAACAACGTCTGGCATAGCCTCAACGCGGGTATCGACGGCGGCCGCTGGCTCCTGAGCGCCGGTGGCGGCAGTGGTGGCGAGAGTCGTCTGCTGCGCAACAACAACATCGGCAATGCCGTGCCGTTCGATTTGGAATGGCGTTTTGAAGGCGCCGATGCCGGTTTGATGTGGTGGATTTTCGATGACGGCTCGGTTGCAGGTGTCCCGTTCACTATCTGGAACGTCGGTATCGGCACCTTTGATGACCCGAGCGATGACAAACAGTTGATTCCGCTTTCGTTCTCAGGTGGCGGCACCCCGGGTGTCTACGATTATTCCGGCGGCGAGAACTGGTTCGGCATTACCAAATGCTTTGACTGGGTCTACGCTTATGACGGCGATTATGCTGTGTTCGCAGCCGACGCGGCCGACGGCTCCATCGACGGCGATGAGCCTTCCGGCAACGAGTTTTTCTCGCGCGCGGTTGTCTGTGACGCTGTCGAGTTTGGCTTTCCGTCGATAAATGGCCAGGCGCCGCTCCCCGGCACGACTGTTCGGATTTTCACCACCAAGCCGAATCAGCCTGGCGCCGACTCGTTTACGTTCTCGACAAGCGATATCTCCAACACCGAGAGCACCACGCTGAAGAAGGCCGACGCGATGGCACGGGTCAATGTGTTCCCGAATCCGTACATGGGCGTCAACCGCCTGGAGACCAGCAGCACGAACCGCTTCATGCGTTTTACCAACCTGCCGGACAACTCGAAGATTCGCATCTTCAATTTGGCCGGACATCTGGTACGCACATTGTCGGGTGCTCAGGGCGACCAGCAGGGCCAGGATATGGATTGGGACCTGCAGAATGAGAAGCAGCTTCCGGTTGCCAGCGGCATCTACGTTGCTTATGTAGAGATGCCGGGTGTTGGCACCAAGAACCTGAAGCTGGTTGTTGTGCAAGAAGAGCAATTCCTGAAAACCTTCTAAAAGTGTGGGAGTTTGTCCGCCGGTTGGCGGACAAACTCCTGATTGATATCTGTCAACAGAATAGATATTTCATGCTTAGGAGATCTGAAATGAATTTTAGACTTAAAACGATTCTCATAACGGCCACGGCATTGCTGATGATGCTTTGCCTCCAGGCGTTTGCCGGGAATGGCGACAAGGCGGGGACCACTGCGGCGCCCGAATTGTTGATTCCCATCGGCGCCCGGGATCTCGCCATGGGAGGTTCGACGATTGCTTCCAGTCAGGGTATCGAGGCAACGTACTGGAACCCGGCGGGACTCGCACACCTGCAGTCAAATGCATCGGCCATGTTTTCCCGGCTGAGCTACATTGCCGGTATCGATGTCAACTATGTTGCAGTCGCCGGTAACTTCGGCGGCTTTGGTACACTCGGACTCACCATCAAGAACCTGAACTTCGGCAGCATACCGATTACCACCGAGGATTTCCCGGATGGTACCGGCGGCACCGTCGACCCGACGTTCCTGACGGTGGGCTTGAACTATGCCAGAAACCTCAGCGACCGCGTCTCGGTTGGTTTTACCGCTAACTTCATCAGCGAGGATTTGGCTGAGGTGCGTGTCAGCGCTACGGGTTTTTCCTTCAGCGCCGGCGTGCAGTACCAGGACTTCGCGAATGTCAGCGGCCTGGACTTTGGCGTCGCCGTCAAAAACATCGGCCCGCAGATGGGCTTCGACGGCACCGGCCTGATTCGTCAGGCCGACCTGGTAGACGTGACCAGCTCCAACCGGTTCGTCAAGATAGAGGCTTCCAGCGATGAGCTGCCCTCGACCATCGAGCTCGGCCTTGCCTACACCTTCAACGCAGGTGAAAACAGCAAGGTGCTGCTGGCCGGTACCTACCAGAACAACAACTTCAGCGATGACCAGACGAAATTCGGACTGGAGTACACCTTCAACGACATGTTCTTTCTGCGTGGAGGCTACGACGCTTCGCCGAACGCCAGCGGTAGCGAATTCATCTATGGCGGTTCCTTTGGTCTCGGTGTCAACCTGCAGCTCGGCGGTGTCGATGTGACCGCTGACTACGGCTGGCGTCAGTCTGATCTATTCGACAATCAGAACGCTTTCAGCCTCAAACTCAATTTCTGAGCGTCGAACTCGTGAACTCTGAAAGGGTTGGGCAGATGCCCAACCCTTTTGGTTTGTCGTAAGGGATAGAGCTTTTCAAGAGCAGAGGATTCTCGCAAAAATGAATATGTTGTACCGTCCCGTGTCCTTTTTAAAGTCGTGCTTGTTTTTAGCTTTAGCTTTGTGTCTTTCCGAGCCACTCCTCTCCAGTGAGGGACTGCCCATCAACCTGGAAGCTTCTCAGTTCCTGGACGCTTCCGGAAAACCGTATGCTGAAATTTACTATTCATTACAAAGAGGAAATCTCGGTATAGCCGAGAGCGACGAAGGATATTCGTATCAGGTCGTTGCCAACCTCAGGATTTTCAAAGATGACGACCTGTACGTGTCTGAAGCCTGGAAGATCGCCGATACTATGGCGGACACCTCGAATACGGCGGGGAAGCAGATCATAGATCTCGTTCGCTACTACCTGGATGGACCTGCCGAATACAGGATCGAGTTACATTGCAAAGATCTCAACCGGCATGTTATCGACAGCGTTTCAACAACCCTGACTGCGCGCAGCCTACAGGGAGAGACGATAAACGTCAGCGACGTGGAGCTTGCCAGTATTGCCAGGCGTAAGTCAACAGCATCGACCAAAATGTTCGTTAAGGGCGGATATGAGATCGTCCCGAACCCGACGTTGGTTTTCGGGGAAACGACTCCGGCTCTTTTCTACTATTTCGAGTCGTACAATTTGAACCGGCATTTGGCTGGCGGCAAGTATCGCTGCCTGGCCTATCTGAAGGATGCGGCCGGAAACGAGATCGAGGGTCTGGGACGCGGGCACCGAACCCGGCGCTGCTCGACTGATCAGGGCGTGGAAATGGGCATGCTGAACGTCAGCAACCTCGCCAGCGGTCAGTATTTGTTTTCTTATGGCCTTGCTGATACGGCTGGAAACTCCTTTGTCCTGCAGGACAAAAGAATCTACATCTATAATCCCAGTGTGGCTGTCGCGAATACTGTCCAGGCTGGTTCCGGGCAGGAGTATATGGCGGAACTGGAGCCAATGAGCTCGAAGCAGCTCGACGACGAGTATGCCCGGATGATTTACCTCGTCAGCAAGCAGGATAGAGCGTTTTATGAACAGCTGACAAACGTAAGGGCGAAAAGAAGGTATATCGCGAAGGTCTGGAATTCCAAGATCGGCACAGAAGGTCTGACCGGCGCCATGTATCGCCGAGCCTACCTGGAGCGTGCGGATGTCGCGGTTCAGAAGTGGCGCGAGCCCGGAAAGGCTGGGTGGCAAACCGACCGCGGCCGGGTCTTCATTCTCTACGGTAGTCCAACGCAGATCGACCGATACCCGAACACTCCTGAAAACAAGCCGTACGAGGTGTGGGAATTTGATCACCTGCAGGGACAGGGCGGGGTCAAGTTTGTCTTTGCCGACCGTTATGGGTTTAACAAATACGAGCTTTTGCATTCCGATCTGCGCGGTG
Organism: uncultured Calditrichaceae bacterium; assembly: GCA_964614885.1. GTDB lineage: Bacteria > Zhuqueibacterota > Zhuqueibacteria > Oceanimicrobiales > Oceanimicrobiaceae > JAJDAG01. The sequence goes on from CAZTNL010000051.1 coordinate 6,008, forward strand.
AGTTGCAGGATCCAAACTGGAAACAGTATGTGATGATGGGACTCAGTGGTGGCCACCAGCGGACGCCTTTTTGAGGTCCATGCCATTTGAGTTTGCTGTACGAAAGCCGGCGCGGAGGAGCCGGCTTTTTTTTTTGCAGTTAGGTACTACCCAATGGGCGATGAGGCCCCAGTGTTTTTTCGGGAATATGACTGTGCCGGCGTTGTATGTTGGATATATTCCAAACCCTGGGAGGAGGTCACTATGCGATACATGGTCCCCGTTGTTGTATCTTGCCTGCTGATGTTATCCCTCACAAGTTGCCGTACTACCCCATCCGATCCCTCTTCTATCAGTGCCGCGGTTGAAATTGCAGCAGACGTGTTTTCCACCTTTTCCGGCGGACAGGTACAATTGGCCGCGGTTGCTGTAGCCAAAGACGGTACCCGGCGGGATGTCACGCGTGAGGCTGTGTGGTCGGTCAGCCCGGGTCTTGCGGGCGCGGTCGATGAACCTGGTCTGTTTACAGCATTTGATGGACAGTCCGGAACCGAGACGGTGCGAGTCGTCTTCCAGGGTTTTTCCGACGAGGCGACCGTGGAGGTGAGCAGGCAAGCGACCACATTGTTTGTCTTGCCAAAGGTGGCCATAGTAAAGTCAGGCGAGGTTGTTCATTACAGGGCCTTTGCTTTCTTCGCCGATGGAACGACCGAGGACGTGAGCGAGCGCGTGACCTGGGCACCTGTGAGGTCAGGCGGTGGGAATCT
>CAZTNL010000051.1:6853-9892 GCA_964614885.1 uncultured Calditrichaceae bacterium
GCACCCGTAGAAAGCTTTGCACCCAACCCGTTTGGATTGTATGACATGTCCGGGAATGCATCTGAATACGTGTTTGATGTTTTTGATGAAACCTATTACGGACGGAGTCCGGGGGTTAATCCCACAGGCCCCGGGCCGGCCGAGCCGCTTGGCCGGATCGATCGGGCAGGGGCGACTTCCATGGTTCTGCGCGGCGGAAGTTGGATGAGCGACGAACTTGCTTTGAAGTTGGCGTCGCGTGAAAGCGTGGCTGACATCCCCCAATTTGTGGATTTGCCAGTCGTGGCCGGCTTTCGCGTGGCAAAATGATAGGGGCTTTTGCCATGCGGCGCGCAGGTTTCGGGCTCGTAGCGTTGTCGCGTCGGTCAAACAGCTTCTGACTTAGCACTTGACATCCTAAGGAATAAGCATGTACCTTAGTTGTATCTATTCCACATGGTTTCATGAGATCCCATAAATGCGAAGCGTCCTGCGCACGAAGTGACTAATGAAGAGTACGCCAGGTTTTTAAATTTAGCTTACAATCGAAGGATTGTCCCGGTTCAGGCCGATATGGTATTTGGGCAATTCGGGCGTGTCAATAATCTTTTTCTGTTTAGCTGGGTGAACGGCAGCGCCGTCTCATTCTGTGATGGCGATATGGAACCGCGGACGGCAGTTTGAGCAACGCACTCGCCAACTACTCCGGTACCGGGGGCCTGATCAGTTCGCGGGGCTGGCGCGACAGTGAATGTTTTGTCACGGCCGCGTCGCGTGCGAGGGTTGATGATATTCCACAATTTGTAACACTTCCCCAGCCATCGCAGGTTTCGGGGTGGCAAAATGATATATTTGATGAATGATGGATCCGGCGCGTTGTTGCCGGCGTCCTGAAAAGGAGACTCCCCATGAAATGGAAATGGCCCCTGTTTGCTATGCTCTTGGCCCTCCTAATCTCAACGGGTGACGCCCTGTCGCAGAGCAAGGTGTTCAACGGTGTTGTGCGGGATGCCAACACACATGTGAAGATTCGCGGGGTAAATATTTTTATTAAGGGGACGAGTCTTGGCACGACGAGTGATTACAAGGGGTATTTCGAGATCAGAGTGCCGTCGGTATCCTCTTCTGCCGTGCTGGTTTTTAAACATATCGGCTACGACGAACGCAAGGTTCCTCTTTCTACGCTGGACGACGTGAGCGAGGTTTACTTGCAGCCGCGAGTCATACAGTTACAGGGCGTCGAAGTGGCGGAGGAGGGGGTGCAAAATCTGGAAATCCGCAAGGATTTGCCACAAACGGTTTCAGTTCTGAAGTCGCAAACTTTTGAGATTCAGGGCTACGTCGACGCCGGGGACTTGCTGCGCATCGACAACAGCGTGCAGCTTGACGAGGAATTGAGCGGTAAGAAAACCGTGGCCATCCGTGGCGGGAATGCAGACGAGGTGGTGGTTTTGTACAACGGCGTGAAGTTGAACAACGCATACGACAACGTGTTTGACCTGTCGCTCATCGACCTGGAAACGGTCGATCGGGTGGAAGTTATCAAAGGGAGCAACACCGCGCTTTACGGTCCGGAAGCCTTTTCCGGCGTGATCAACGTGGTGCCGAAGTTTCAGCAGGACTACACCTTGCGCTTCCAGCAGCGTATCGGAAGCTACAGCTCCGGCAACTGGGGCGTGCATTTTTACCGGAAAATCGGCCGGCTGAACGCGTCGTACAGCCACCGGCGGGGCGGCCTGACTCGCACCGTCGATGTGCAGGGGGCCCCCGAGCTGAAAAACCGCTCTTTGCACCATACCGCTAACCTGGTCTACAGTCTCTCTGAGAATGACGACGGAACGCCCCGCAGTTCTATCGAAGTGATGTGGCTGTACACCAGTCTCGATTATGACAACCAGCGAGATGTTGAAAGCGTCGACAATTTTAACAATGTTTTTACTGCAAAGTACCATGGCAATTTGTGGAAGGTGCGGGGGCTGACCGTGTCCGCTTCCCGCCACATTCTTGATGAAGATCAGTTTTTTGCCAGCAGTACGGGCCGATCAAAGCGGAAGATCGATGACAGCTCTACCCACTTGAAGGTCGAAAAGCAGTTCGGGCTCAGGAATCTCGATATGTTTTTCGGCTACTCGTTCCAACAGTCGTTGCTCGATAATTTTACTAACCAGCGCATCAATCTCGACCAGTCGCCGGGCGGTGTGGCCACAGCCGATTTCAAAAGAACGCACCACGGTTTTGTCGGCATCGCCAAGTTCCGTGGTGATATGGACAGCCGCTACCTTCAGAAGATCGATGTCGACTTCAGTGCCAGGCACGATCGCGTGACTGACAGTGAGGACAATGTCACTTTCAACGGGGGCAATGCCTCCGGCAATTTCCTGCTGGGTGGCAACCAGTGGCGGAAAAGCATGGTCAAGTTTTCGGTTAACATGTCCGGTTACCATGAAGGTATCTACGTCGACAGCTTTTTCAATTTCGGCGCGAACTACAAGTTCCCGACGCTCTTCCAGCAGGCGAACGCTTCTGCGAGCGCCAATCTGATTCCCGAAGAAAACAGCAGCCTCGAGTTTGGCGGTACCGTGTCGAAGGAAATCCGGGATCATCCGTCGCTCTACGGGTGGCAGCTTTCCGGCAATTACTTTCTCAACAATTATGACAACAAGATCGTCGAGGCGAGGCAGCTACTCGGCGGGCGGGCGCAGTTTGCGCAGGTGCCCACTGCCCGTATTTCCGGGTTCGAGGCGAAAGCTGCCGTGTTTATGTGGCGCAAGAAGCTGACGATAGACGCCGGCTGGTCGCGTTATTTCATTTCGGATCAGGAGGCGTTTCCGTTCAAATCCGATTTCAAGCGAACGCTGAGCGCGACGTTAAACCACATGGGGTACTCATTCAATATTTTGTGGTTCAGCGAAGGAGCGCAGATTGGCCTTGTTCTGCGTCAGCCGGATGCGACGGTCTCCGGACTCGGGGAGGCAGTATCTACACGCTTGCCTTCTTATCGTAACCTCGATATACATTTCAGCAAGAGTTTTGAAATTATGCGGTTCAAAGTGTTCGGCA
>CAZTNL010000052.1:0-9868 GCA_964614885.1 uncultured Calditrichaceae bacterium
CCCCCCCCCCCCCACCGCTTGGTTCGGCGCCTGTCGCAAGACCGCCGGCATGAACCTCTGCTGTATGATTCTTGCGTTTTCGAGCTCCTGCTCCAGCTTTTGCTTCTCCAGCGCCATCTGATGCATCCTTGCGTTCTCTATCGCCATGGCCACCTGGCGGCAGAAAGTCGAAAACAGGTCGAGGTCTTCCTCGTCAAACGCTTTACCGTCGATGCGATTGATGACTTCAGCGACCCCGATCACCTTATCTTTGAGACTGAGCGGAGCAGCCAGAATGGAACGCGTCTGAAAGCCGGTAGTCGTGTCTATCTTTGCCGCAAAGCGCGGGTCCTCCGACACATCCGGAACGATCTCGGCCTTACCGTGTTGCGCAACCCAACCTGCGATGCCCTCGCCGAGATCCAGTTCAATTTTCCTGACTTCCTCACCAACTTCTCCCAGAGCGACTTCGCACTCGAGTTTGTTGGTGGCCTCGTTCAACAGCATCACTGAACTCGCCTCGGCGCTCATCACGCTTTGAGCCTTGGCCATCACCAGCCTCACCAGCTCATCCATGTCCAGCTTGGAATTGATAATGATACTGACTTCAATAAGACTGGACAGGTAGGCAACCTTGGAACGGAGGTACTCAAGTTCACGGTTGGTCTCTTCCGACTCTTGTCCAGATCGCTGTGGCCGTGGTTTAGTGCGTCCTGCCATAACCCCTTGAATACTCTATTGTTCCAACGTGGACTTAAACCATCAAGATAGGATAAACGGCAAAGAAATGCAAGAAAAAAAGCGCCCCGGTCATGTTTGCGCCCGATAACAAGCCCAAAAGTTGGGTAGTATTTCTCCGGGTTTCGAGTCCGGCGATGTGCGGAAATCGGACACCTGGTTCAAAAGGAAACAGAACGATGTTACGGCTTTTTCTTAAGTATCTGGAAAGCAACCATTTGTAAATGTAACCACATATCAGAGGCCACGCCACCTTTCCCGAATTTGGCATATAAATTGCTCATGGTGAGACAATTATACAATTCCAACGTGCTAAATCTTATTTCATGAATAGAATGACTCCTGAGGTACGACACCGAAGATGACACCAGACGACAAGCGAGTGCTTGATGATAAGTATCAGATAATACGTCAGATAAAGCAAGGCGGCTTCGGAATTGTCTATTACGGCATGGATCGAAAACTGGGCAAGCCGGTGGCTATCAAGGAAATTGCGCCCAACCTTCTGGCCGATCCGAAGTATCTCGATATGTTTCAGGACGAAGCACTTAACATTGCAAAACTCAGTCATAACAACATCGTTCACATTTACGAACTCAAAAAAGCCGCCGACGGTCATTTCTATATCATCATGGAGTATATCGATGGTATTGACATGGAAAAAATTATTCGTGCGGCGCGCAAATCTGGTTCGAGAATTCCACCGCATCTCGTCGTTTTCGTTATCTCCGAAATCTGTATGGCGCTGGAATATGCACATCACCGTCGGGATGCCTTCACCAACAAGCCATTGAACCTCGTACACCAGGACATCTCTCCGTCCAACATCATGGTTTCCCGCGACGGCGTCGTCAAACTCATCGATTTCGGCATCGCCTCTGTCAAGCGGCACCGCAATGAGATGAAAGACAACAAGCTCCGCGGAAAAATCCCTTACATGGCCCCGGAACAACTGATCATGGGCAACCACCCCGACCATCGGTCAGACCTGTTCTCCCTGGGGCTGGTCATGTTCGAGTCCATCACCGGGGAGCGACTGTTCGGCTCACAGGAAGAGGTGATTGCCGCGGGCAAGAACCCGAAATGGTTCCGGAAGGTGCTCAAGGGCAAGAAGATCCCGACGGCAATCGGCAAAATCCTGTTGAAGGCGCTGGAAATCGACCTGACCAAGCGCTACCAGACCGCCAATCACATGTACATCGACCTGTTGCAATACCTTATCTCGACCAACGAGACGGGCGAGCTGATGGATGATCTGGCGCTTTACCTCGCAGACCAGTTCCCAAACACCGCCCCGCCTATTACTCCGCCAAGCTATGACTATGGTACCGGGACGTTCAGCACCACAGATGCCGGCTACTCGCCCTCCAGCCCGGTTTACCCGGAGCACGACCAAAGCGAATCGGAATCTCAGTGGGAGGATGAAAGGCTCAAGCCGGGCGTCTCACCGCTTGCGGCACGGCTGGCACCTCTGCCTGGAGCCTCTCAGCCCCTGCGGCACGGCACGCACGACAGTCGCTTCGTGACCATGGACATCGAGCCCGAAGGCGAAGAAGAGCTGAAAACCGTAATCGACGTGGTCCGCCTTTCCGCCCGGAACCAGAAAACACGCCTCCTGCAGGTGCTTGGCGCCCTGCTCGTCGGCACAACCGCCTTTGGCGTCTTCGACACCATGAACGGATGGACAAAAGCCGGCACCTGGATTTCGGATCGGCTCTTTCCGCCTGCCATCGAAATTGTCACCGTGCCCCCAGGCGCGACCACCTCTCTGGATGGCCTCGCGCTGGAGGGAGCGACCCCTTTGTCGGTCGATAAGATTACACCCGGTGTGCACAAGCTGGAACTTGCGCTGCCCGGATACGAGCCAATCATAAAGTCGCTCTTCGTGCCCAGGGAGGGCTCCGTCAAAATCCAGGGGAACGAGCAAAAGGACAACAGTCACCGCTACCTTTTCCGCTTCAGCACACAGGTCAGAATCTCGAGCCAGCCACCCGGCGCGGATGTTTACATCAATGGCCTCCGCTACAACCAGAAGACCCCATGCAAGGTGATTTGGGAGGTCGGCGCGCCGCTATCTCTCGAATTACGCAAGCCCGGCCTTGAAAGTCTTTCCGGATTTGCCCTGAATACCCTAGAAGGCTACGACGAGGTGGAAGACCGCAGATTCTGGAATTTGAGCGTATATAAAGATAACCAAATCCGCTATGCGGTTGATGCTGTGTTCACAAAACGCGTTCGCTTCGACAGTACGCCACAAGGCGCGGAAATTGTCGATGTATCCACCGGCCAGGTTCTCGGCGTAGCCAGACGCCAGGCAGAGGTCTTGTTGCCGGTCGGGCGCCATGTGCTGGCATTCAGGAAAGACCGGTTTGAAACGCTGCGGCTTAATGTCGATGTCGACGAGAGCACCCAAAGAAATATACAGGTGCTCCTTTCGCGCAAGATAAGAATTCAGGCCGTTGACAGCAACGGTCGCGACATCGGGGCTTCGCTCATCAGTCTGCGCACGCGAAGACGGGAGACCCTGCGCGGCAGCCGCCGCACGCCGCTCAGCATGACGCTGCCTGCGGTGGGATACACCGCGGTGTTGTCCAGACCCGGCTACGAGCGCGCCCAGGTAAAAATCGGTCCGGGCGATACGCAGATTAAAGTCACCATGCGGGCCCTGAAATCGATCGTGCAGCTGGCCGTAGTCGACGCGGTGTCGGAAGAGCCTGTGGACGGCGCGGATGTCTTCTATCGCGCTGAAAACCAGGCGGATGAGCGGAATCGCCTCCTGGACCAGACGGATTTCGCGGGAGGAATGTCTGCTGAAATTTCGGGCGGCACGTATGTGGTCACGGTGACAAAGGCGGGATATTCGGAGCAAAGCCAAAAAGTGAGCGCCCGGCCGGGGGAAACCCTGAAGCTGGCGTTCAGGATGTTTCCGTCAAATTGAATGTGCATTATTACATTTATGATGAATGCCGCGTTCGGTCAGAACAAACAACGTCAACCGCAACCAGCGGCGCAATCCCCGCAACTGAGATGCGCGCTGGTCTCTCACATGCTTACCGTCGGAGCTCTCTGGTAAAATGCCCAAGCTGATCATCAAAAAGGGGGAGAGCGCCATCAAGAAGTTGTCGGTGCCGGAAAACGTCGAGGCGTTCACGGTCGGGTGCGAGCGCGGCAACGATATCATTATCAAAGATGACTCGATCTCATTCTTCCACCTGCAGTTTGAAAAGCAGAACGGCTCCTACTATGTGCGCGATCTGCAAAGTCAGTGGGGCACGTTCGTCAACGGCGAAAAGATATCCAACCTGACCGAAGTGCACGATCGGGACGAGGTTTGCCTGGGAGAACATGTCATCATCTTCCTCGCACCCAGCCCGCAGCATGAGGCCGACGGGAAAACGCCGCCCTACCAGGGCACCGCGCCGGTAACACGCGAACTCAAGATCGCGGAAAAAGTGGCTGGAGTGCCGGCTCTGCGCGGAATCAACAGTTGGCTGCTCTCCGAGGAGCAGGACGCGCCTGCCGAACAAGTAGCACTGGCGAGCAACGGCCAAAACGGGTCCACATCCTCGCGTGAGCCCGCTATGGCGACTGCCGCATCCACCTCGAATCCGGCGGCAGCTAACGCCAACGGCAACCATTCGCAATCCATCGCCGGGAACCACGAGGCCGACACTATGGTCACGCTGAGCACTCCCCTGCCCGCAGAACCCTCCGTGACAACGCCGCCGGCACAGGCCGAAAACGGAATCAGCCTTCCGCAGCCGGCCACACCCACAGCCGTCGCCGGCTTCGACCATCTCAAGCCGCCGGCGCCACATAAAAACGTGGACCCGATCTACCTCCTCGGCATCCACGGTTACTACCTGGGACGAAAGTTCAAGGTCAAACCACCGGAGATACGAATCGGTCGCGACAGCAAGCTCAACGATATCGTTATCAGGAAGAACTCGAAGGGCAAAATCGATCCGAGCATCTCGCGCAGACACGCGACCTTGAAGTACCGCAACGGGAAGTGGTATATTTCGGACAAGAGAAGCCTGACCCGAACACGCGTCAACCGCACCCAGCTCGACACGCAGGAACATCTAGTCATCAAGCCCGGCGACGAAATCGAAATTGTCGGTGAGACAAGGAATCACATCTTTCGTGTCGTCAAAGATTCGGAATGGGATTACTCCTTTCCGCGTAAAGCCGGAGCGTGGCATGTCCGGAATCTCGCCAATCTTCTGAATGCCGGCACGGCCGCCATCGTGCTCCTGGCTGCATTTCTCTTTGTGAAGTCCTTCAATACCTCACGCCTCATATCGGGCAGTCCCGGGAAACTCGTGCTCAAAGAAGAGGTGTGGGGCGCCAGCGACATCGACTCGAAGCTAAAGCCGGAGGAAAGCACGCATATCGCCGCCGCCGATGTCAACGACGACGGCTTCATCGATTTGCTCTACATAAACAACCGTGGCCACCTGAGCTGCGTCAACGGCAAATCAAAAGAACCGCTCTGGACAGCAGCGGGATTTGAGATAGAGCGCAGCTTTCCGGTGCTCATCGAAGACTTGCTGGGCAATGGCAGCATCAACGTCGTGGTTGCCGCAACCGATTCGCGCCTGCGAGCCATTGATGGGAAATGGGGGATCGAGGTCTGGAAAAGCCCGCTGTTGCCCTCGCCGCTCGACGGCCGGCTCGTCGTCGACGACCTGAACGGAGACGGCCTGCGGGATGTCGCGGTGCTCAGCGGCGACAGCTCGGTCTACTTCGGATATTCGCAGACCAACAAGATGCGTTGGGTGAGCCTGAAGGTGGACGGTATTTCACGCTCAGGCCTGAGCGCCGGCGATGTGACCGGCGACGGCCGGCATAATGTGATCCTCGGCACCGAGGATGGCAGGGTGGCTATTATCGACGGCGCAGGACCGAGCGTGCTCACCATGATTGACCTTAACGAGGAGCTCAGCAAAGCCAGCGGCCGTTTTGGTCAAAATAATCAGATCAAGACGCCAATCTCACCCGCAGATTTGAACTCCGATGGTATAGATGATATTGTTGCTGAAACAAACCGGGGGAACCTGATTGCGCTCGCCGGCGGCTCTTTTGACCGGCTGTGGTACGACACACCCGGTGCGCGCCATCCCGCCGGTGAAGATTTGACGCAAAAATTGGCACTTGGCGATCTCGACGGGGATGGTCGAACCGACATTGTGCTGCAAAGCGTCGATGGCCGCATAACGGCCATGAAGGGTCTGGGACCCGCGAAAGATCGGAAGACCATATTGTGGCAGTCGCCAGACCGCGGCAGTGACGGCTTCAGGTCAACGGCGCCCGTTCTGGCCGATTTCAACCGGAATGGCACGCTGGACGTGGTTTCATCCGCCGGAAAAGGCGGCTTCTCTATAACCGAAGGGGCCACCGGGCAACTCCTGGCGAAGCACCGACTGGGGGGTGCTGTCGCCCAAAGCAATACGCTTATTGCGGATTTTGATAACGATCATTATCTCGACATCCTGTTTCTCAAGGATGATGGCAGATTTCACAAGGTCAGCACGAACAGGTTGAGTTTGAGCAGTGCTGTGTTGTGGAATCAAGACTTTGCCAATGGTCGGCGCACGCGTTTTGTCGAGTCCGAAAATCTGAATACGATGGGCTACCTTTTGACGATGCTTGCGGCCCTGGCAGCCATCGCCGGCGCCATCGCCACGCGATTCTTCGTCATCCGGCAGCGCCGGAAACTGAACTACTAGTAGTCGATACTGAATACGATCGGACGCCCCACGCACAAATGATGTCTGGGAACAAAAAAGTCAAAACCACTACCGCGGTCCACAGCGACATCGGCAAGGTTCGCAAAGCGAACGAAGACAGCTATTTTGTGTCCAGAGACGAGAACCTCGTGCTCGTGTGTGATGGCATGGGGGGCCAGGTCGCCGGCGGACTCGCAAGCAAGCTCGCGGTGGAAACCATTAAGGATGTCTATCTGGAGCTGGACGATGAGGTCGTCAACGGCTTCCTCTACGACTCTGAGTTGGAACTCGCCCGCTCTTCCCGGCGCCTGGTGGCCGCCGTCAGGCTGGCCAACCGCCGTATCTATCACGTGTCCAAACGCTTCCCGAAACTGCGCGGCATGGGCACCACGGTGGTGGCCCTGACGCTGGATAACTCCTTCGCGACCATGGTGCACGTCGGGGACAGCCGGATTTTCCGGCACAGTGCTGGAAAAGTACTGCAGTTGACTGAGGACCATTCATGGCTGAACGAGCTCATCGAGGACGAAGAAATCAACGAAGAGCAGGTTGAGACGTTTGCTCAAAAAAATGTCATTACGCGCGCACTCGGCACGGCGCCAACGGTCAAGATTGACATTCACTGCGAAAAGTACAAGAAAGACGATGTCTACATACTGTGCACCGACGGCATGCACAATTCAGTTGGACCGCGGGATATCCGCAAGACCATCAAGCACAGCAACGGTTCCATCGATGCGGTGACACATGGCCTCATCGAAAAGGCCTTGCGTCGCGACGGATCCGACAACGTTACGGTCGCCGTGGCGCGCGTCGATCAAGACAGCGCTCAAACCAGCTTCCCGGCGGTTTCGACGACTATCCCGGAAGAAGGCGAAAAAATTGCTGCCCGGTCCGACTGTTTCATCCAGGAAAACTACACCGAACCCAACATACAAAACAGCAGGATACGCATGAAATCCGCGACGAGCTCATTCTCGATAAAAATGCCCTTGCTCATACTGTTGACAGGGCTGATTTGCTTCCTGACAGGTGCCATCGTGCAAAGGGGCCGCACGCGTCCCCTCGCTACCCCGGCCCAACCCACAATGGCGGCTTCCGCCGATGCTTTGCCAGGCATCGGAACCGGTAACCTGGCTCAGGAAGTGATTAGAAAATCGCCGGTGGCCGGAGACGCGGTACTGGCAGTGGTTTTCTTTAACAGCGAAAAGGATTTTCGCCGCGCAAATCTCGATAAACGCGGACAGGTTATCGACCAGCTTCGGCCTTATTCCGGCGGCTCGCAACACAGCATTGACGGAGATTTCTCCATTTTTCTGATCGATGCCAACAACAACGTCATCAAGAAGACATCGGGAATCCAGATTCCAACCCCCGAGAGGTAAGATGTGATGACGTTGGTTTGGCTGCCAGTTGCTCTGATTACCCTGTTCGCTATCCTGGGAATCGTCTGGTTTAGCCCGGAGCTGCGGGCGAATTATTTGATTTGGCGAGGTCGCGAGCAGCAGGCGCGGCCGATTCTGGAGACTCTGCTGCTGCAAAACCCGGAAAAGTTGCAGCTCTGCAGAAAACTGGCGCGAATCTACTATCTGGAGAATCGACGAGATCGAAAGGCAATATGGGTGTACGAGTTGATTATTCGCTTCAAGATTCCGTTCGAGTGGCGCGAGGAGCTCTACACCATTGTCGCCAAGCACTACATCGTAGAGGGCAGAAAGGACACGGAAGCGATTCGGATTATCGAGAAGGCTGTAAACAAAGAGATCAAGAGAATCAAAAATTACGCACTCTAATGAACTGGTTACCGGGTTTCAATGCAATTGACTGACAAAAAAGCGAGCAAGGATCTCATCATCCTGCTTTCCGCGCTAGCGGACGCGTACCTCGAAAAGGGTCTTTACGCCGATGCCGTCAAGCGCTACAACCAGCTCATAGAGTTCAAGGTGGCCAACAAACACATCTACTCCGGCATGAGTAAAGCGCTCATTGGGATGGGCAAGTTCGACAACAGCGCCTTGAGGATCTACCAAAGGGCCATCCACTATGACCCGGACAACGCGGAAGTGTACAGCGTCCTTGCGACCTCCTTCATGCGCGAGGGGCGCGAAGATGAGGGTGCCATCCAGATCTACGAGATGGCGCTGGCGCACGGAGGCGAAGGAACGGACAAACTGGCCACTTTCCTGAGCGCGGTGTATTTTCGTCGCAATGAGTTGGTGAAATGCCGGGATCTCTCAGGCAGCATCTTGCAAAAGGATGGTCTGCAATCAGAGGTGCTCGAAACATTCCTGAGCTGCGCCTGGCAGACGAAAGCATTTAACCAGGCGATCAACATCCTGAAAAGTCTGCTCGACAGAAAACAAAACGATGAGACCCTGCTGCGGCATCTTTGCAGAACTTATCTGGAAAAACGATTTCAGAGCGCCGACGAGGACCAGACATCGCACTACAGCTTTGTCGATCGTCAGCTCGTCAACGACTTCCTGCGCATGTATGCGCGCTTCGAAAAACTGCGTGAGCTAATGTTCTTTCTCGAACTCAAACGCTTCCTCGCGGACCGAAATTGCTGGGGCGCCCTCTATCTTACCGCGGAAATTCAGGCCCAGGAATCGCTGGCGTATGCGACCGGGGACGCCTCCTGGCCGCGGAAGCAGCAAACCGGCGAGACCACTTCTGTCGCTGACCACGCGCATGCGGTTTTCACCAGACTGAGTCCCTTCGAAAGCCTGTCAGGCAAAAGCTTGACGTCAAAATCCGCTTTGACCTTTGAGGATTTTCAGAAACGAGGCATCACGGTTATCGATACCGAAGAAATCGAAACCTCCGGGCTGGATCTGCCGGCGAAGGCCGACATCCTGATAACTTTGCACGCGACCAATTTCGAGGAAATCCTGCGTTCTCATGGCCGCGAACAGGCAGAGCAGACGCGGCAGAAGTTGTTGAGCATGCTCGCCGATTTTCTGCAGAAGTACGAGATAGGACATGCCTGGTGCGTAACTGACGGCTTGCTCGCGCTTTCCGGAGACATCATAAAATCCGTTTCCCTGGCAATCGACTTCCTGAACAAGCTCAATCGGTACAATTTCGTTAATGAGCCACAGGAACAAATCCATCTGAGCATCGGCATTCATCACTCGCGCGACGGATTTGCCCAGACCGGCGCGCAAACGCTGCGGGACCTGTGCGCCGGCCTCAAACTGGCCACGGCGCAACCGGACGACCTCACTGAAGATGACAGGATCACTTATAGCAAGACGTTTCAAAAGACAGACAAGATTTTTCTGAGCGCCAAGGCTTACCGCGAAGCCAAAAGCGCCAATCTGTTCAAACTGAGCGCCATCGGTCAGCTCAACCTCAGACACGTTGGAGAAGTCCTGAGCCTGCACGAGGTCGCGTGGCGCAATCCCACCGATGAATTA
>CAZTNL010000053.1:0-2636 GCA_964614885.1 uncultured Calditrichaceae bacterium
ATCGAGTACGTCGAGGTGAGCGGGTTATCAAAAGGCTCGACCCAACGCAAGGGATTTCAGGAACAGTTCCTCGGCAACCTGCGCAACGTAGACGCCTTGCTGTGCATCGTGCGCCAGTTCGAAAACGACCTTGTGCCGCACAGCGAGGGCAGCATAGATCCGAAGCGGGACCTGTCGATTCTTGAAGAAGAATTCCTCTTCTCCGATATGGCTATTCTCGAAAGCAGAATAGAAAAGCTTGCCCGAGAGGTCAAAAAACTCAAGGATGCGCACAAGGTCAAGGAGCTGGAGCTGCTGCAGCGGTGTTACGACACGCTGGAATCGGAGCGCCCCCTGCGGGAATTGGAGTTCACGCCCGAAGAAGAAAAAATGCTGCGCGGCTTTCAGTTTTTGACGGCGAAGCCGATTCTGCTGGTATTGAATATCTCCGAAGACGATATCGCGTCCGAAGAGGCGCTGCTGAAAGAATATGCTGCGCTCGCTGAAGGAAAAAACAAGGTGCTCGTGGCGCTCGCAGCCAATCTGGAAATGGAAATAGCGCAGTTGGGCGACGCGGACAAGGAGACCTTTCAGGCGGAAATGGGCATCGCGGAGCCCGCTCTGAACAAGCTGATTCGGCACTCCTACGCGCTGCTCGGACTCATCCCGTTTTTCACCGCCGGCGACGACGAGGTGAGGGCCTGGACCATCCGCAAAAACACAAGTGCCCAGGCAGCCGCAGGGGAAATTCATTCAGATATCGAACGCGGCTTTATCCGCGCAGAGGTTGTGGAATACGAGAAACTGAGCGAGCTTGGCTCGCTGACAAAATGCAAAGAACAAGGCGTTTTGCGGTTGGAGGGTAAGGAGTACATCGTCCAGGACGGTGACGTCATCACCTTCCGTTTTAACGTATAGTCTCCTGCTGAGGGAAAGGAATCGATGTGAAAATCAAAGTCGCGGTCGGGATTGCGATAAGTCTGGTGTTCGTCTATTTTGCGTTTAGAAAGGTCGACTTCGACGTAGTGCTTCAGACCCTTCTACGGGCCAACTATCTCTGGCTGCTTCCCGCGTTCGCCGCCATGCTCCTGAGCCATTTACTGCGCGCCGTGCGCTGGCACTACATTTGTGAGCCGATCAAACCGATCAAGATCGGCCCGCTGTTTTCGGCCCTGATGGTCGGGTACGCAGCCAACAACATCTTCCCGCTGCGCCTCGGGGAGTTCGTTCGCGCCTACGTGATCGGCAAGTCTCAAAATATCAGCAAAACATCGTCGTTTGCCACCATCATCGTCGATCGTCTGCTCGACATCTTGTCGCTCCTGCTCTTGATGGCCGTCAGTGTCTATTTCCTTCCGAACCGGGATACGGACGGCGGTATTTTCGCGCTTGTCCGGCGCGGCGGCTACGTGATCACGGCAGGCACGGTCTCGGTGATCGTGCTCATGGTTTTTCTCATGCAGAAAACCGAGGCCACCCTGAATCTGTTCAGGAAAATCATGCCGGCAAAGGTTTTTGCCGCGATCGACAAATTCGTTCGTTCTTTTCTCGATGGGTTCCTGGTTTTCAAGAAGGCCGAACACTATCTGGTCATCATTGTCTTGTCGGTATCGGTGTGGCTTTTGTATGCTCTGACCGTCTATTTTTCCTTTTTCGCCTTCAATTTCCATCTTGGCTTCGGCGCCAGCCTCGTCGTCCTCGTAATCATCAGTCTCGGGCTGATGATTCCTTCTTCGCCCGGGTTCATCGGCACCTACCACTGGTTCTGCAAAGCGAGCCTGGGCATTTACGGCATTTCCGGAAACGCAGCCATCAGTTTCGCGGTCATCAGCCATGCGATGAACACGATCCCTTTCACGGTTATCGGTTTATCTTACTTCTGGAAGGAAAACCTGCGCTTCGCAGATGTGATGTCGGAGAAGGATTCTGTGGTTCTCGACGAAGGTTAGCGACCGGCAGCTCCTGCCGCTAACCTTCTGCCTTGTGCGGGGTTGAAGCCACCCGGCTGCGGTCGCTACGACTTGCGCTTGTACTTGATGGACGAGATGACCTCATTGCTGCCATCGAGGATCGAGAAGGTTAGTTGTTTGGGGCCGTCACGCGTCAGCAGAGACCTCTGGCTGCTGATCGCACCGCCCTTGCGGAAAGAACGCCACTCGTGCTTGAGGCTTTGCCCTTCGATTTCGGCCGCCCCTTCATTGATGGTGCCGTCTTTGTCGAACGACCAGAAAACCAACTGATTCAGGACTGGTTGCCATCCATAGACCGTCAAGGCAAACAGCTCGCGCTTGCCGGCGACCTCTATTTCGTTTCTCACCTCGACAAAGTTCTTATCCAGCGCCCAGCTGAAGCTCAGCTTTGATTTGAATTTGGCGCCGTCCGGGGTCACGCCTTTCCCGGCCCACGTTCCGAGAAAGAGCTCGGCCAGTCTTGGCAGTGTGTTCGCTTGCAGGGGTTGCGCATGGGCGGACGGGATGCTTCCGAATGAGAAGCTGACCGCGGCGAGAAGAAACAGAAACTTTGCGGCAGACTTGCGTTGCATGGGATTCTCCTTTTTCACCATTTGACGGGCGCATGTTTGAAAATGCAGCTCAAACGAACGAAAAAAATAAACCAAACGCAAGCACGAACCCTGCCGGCATCGCCGAGATGGACCA
>CAZTNL010000053.1:2736-9853 GCA_964614885.1 uncultured Calditrichaceae bacterium
ATTTCCTGCCGGTCTTTCCCTGAACTGGGTTAACACTGTGAAAATAATGCCGATACTTTTAACATTCATGTTTATTGTGCAGGGAGAGAACCCCTCAGATTGCGGGTGAGTGAAAAACTGTGAGCCTGAAGCCGGACAACCAGGATTTAGAGTATCTTTTGCAGAAAAAGCGCGGACGTGCGACCGGTCAGCAGCCATCCCCTGAAGCAGCGACCCACCAGGACCTGTCGTTCCTGCTTGAAAGGCCGCGGGATGCCTGCGCGCCGGGTCAGGATGGCGGTCAGGCGCTGCCAGCCGAAGGTGCGCCTCCTTCCGACGAGCTATTTTTCGATTTCGATATCAACGACGAAGTCGTCGATTTGGCCGAGGAGCTGCGGCTGAGCAGGAGAGACGAGCCCGCTGAAGAGATCGTTCCCGAGGTGTTACCACCAGCGGCAAGTGAGGGATTCGAACTTGAATCGGGAACCGCTGAACCCGCACCCGATGGCATGCCGGAGACCTCTGAGGTCACTGGTTCGGCCGATGAAACTCCCTTGACCTACGAATTGCTTTCAGACTCAGCGGAACCGCCCTGTGATGAAGACACGCCGTCAGAAAGCGCCCAGGCCACAGAGTCCGCTGTGGCGTCCGGCTTTTTGGCGAGCGAAAATCCGCCGTCGTCGGAGCTGTCGATTCCCGAGGTTCCCGGGGCAGTTCCGGCGTTCGACCTGTCTCTTTCCGGAGAGCATCCCGGAGACGGATTGGACCCGTCCGAAGCAGAACCGCCAGCCGAAGCGACCGCTGCAACCGACGCTCCGCCGGTTCCTGACGTGACGCACGAAGCAGAAAATGATCCGCCTGCCGAGCACGATTTCTCACTCGAAGAAATCTCGAACAAGGACTCCTCTGTCGCCGGCCAGGCTGAATGCCGCCGGGATGCCGAGCACGCAGCCATTGTGGAAGCACTGACCAGTGAAATGGCTGAAAAGGAAACGGCGGAAAAAGTCCCGGTTGCGGGCAAACAAACGGTCTTTGGGGCATTCCTCCAGGAAACTCAGGGAAAAAAGGGGGTACCGGCCCGGGAACATTCTGCAAAACGGGATTCAGGCAAGGATAGTCGCCTTTCAGAATCACGACCGGGCCTTGACTTCGCTACGTTGTTCGCGAACAGCTCCTTTCTCGGTCTTGACCTGGGTTCGAGCAGCATCAAGCACGTTCTTCTGCGGAAATCGGCTACCGGTATCCGCCTTCTTTCAGTCGGCGCACACAAGTCCGCCGCACCGGCCTGGAAAGCGACACCGCCAGACGGGCAGTCCGCGCTTGCAGGCGTTCTGCGCGAGAAACCGCTGTCAGGGCAAGTGAAGAATGCCCTGGTCACTTCGGCGGTTTCCGGCATGGAAGTGGTTTTCAAGAATATCGAAATGCCTCGCATGTCGCGCAAAGACCTGCACCGGGCTGTGCCCTGGGCCTGCCGCAAGGACTTTCCGTTTCCGGTTGAGGCGACCATTTTTGAATTTACGAGCTTTTCGGACGCGAAGGTCAAGGATGGCAAGAAAACACCGGTGTTTGTTATCGGTGCGCTGCGCGAGCTGGTCGAGCGGCATGTACACACTCTGAATGCCGCAGGTATCGCTCCGGCGAAAGTTTCCACCATTCCCGCAGCCCTGCTGCGGACTTTTCGGCTCTGTGCCAGTAAGGAGATGCTGAACGAGAGCTATGCCGTTATTGACATCGGTACCGAGTCCAGCCATATCGTTTTTCTCAACAAGGGGCGTCTGCAGTTCGCGCGTCAGATATCAACCGGTGGGGGCGAGTTCACAGAGGCTCTGACCGGCGACATTTTTGTCGATGGTAGAGAAATTTATTTGCGCGAAAGTGAGGCAGAGGGCTTGAAGCGTCGTTACGGCATTCCTTCCGAAAATGACGAGTCGCTCATTGCGGGGGGCATTGCTTTGCGGGAAGTGGCGGTTATGCTGGGTCCGATCGTGGAGCGCCTTGCCAGCGAGCTGCAGCGCACCGCAGAGTTTTGCAAGGAGAAGTTCAAAGTAGCCAAGCTTTCCGGCATCTTTCTGACGGGTGGTGGTGCGCTTATGCCCAATCTGGCCACGAGACTCGAAAACCAACTGTCTCTGCCCGTCAGAAATTTGAACCCTTTCGATGCGATTGCCTTAAACAAACACCCACGGGCTGACGAACTATACAGTATGGGGCCGCGCTTTGCCGTTGCCGTCGGGCTGGCTCTGGACACCGGCAGAGAGTTGAACCTGCTGCCGGAGTCGATGCGTGGCGCCCACTTGTTTCAATATCTGAAGCGCGTCTTTCGCTACGTAGTCGTCATGGCAATTCTGGTGATGGTGTTGCTGTCGCAAGCAACCTCCCGGCAGGTGTCGCAGATTGAACGTTCTCTGAACGCTCTGCGGAGTCAATACCGGGAAGCCGAGCCCAGGCGCCAGACATATATTCGCCTGCAACAAAGGCAACAGGCCTTGCTTGCACAGCGAAAGCAGTACGAAGAAGTTCTCGATGTCGACCTCGATGCGGCCGAGCATCTACGCGCGATCAGCCAGTTCATATTGCCGCATATGACTTTGACGTCGATGCGAATCGAGCGGCGCGAGCTGGCAGGCAAGAAGAAGGGAGATGCGCCGGCCGTGAAGAAAATAATGGTGCTGGATGGCGTGGCGTTCGAAACCAACTCAATGGAGGGCATGAATCTGGCGCGCTTTTTGATGAGGATGGAGAAGTCTCACTATTTCGCGGCGGTATCGCTGCAATCGCAATCTGTCCGAAAAGACGGAAGCCTGCAGTTTACCATAGAGTGTGAGTTATAGATGAAAGAGCACGCAAAAGTCCTTATTGTCGTCGGAGCATGCCTGCTTGCGATGTGCGCGAGTTGGCTGTTTTTTCTCTACCGGCCGGGGCTTTCGAGGGCCGCTGCCCTGAGCACGGAAAGTCAACGGCTCATGACACAGCTGCGAAGCCTCCAGGTTACAGATGCTCAAATCGCGGCGCTAGAGGAGAATGTCCGGAGCCTCGAGTCCGAACTTGGAAAAATGCAAAGCCGCGTCGTGCCACGGGATAGCCTGCCCGCCGCTGTTGCGCGAATTCGCAGGCACGCTGCGCGCTATGGCATCAAACCTTACAAGATTATTCCCGACTATGACGCGCTTGTTTCCGCAAAGGAAAACGGGATACCCGCGAGTCCGGTCAAGCCGCTGACATTGCACATGAAACTGCGCGGAAGGTATCTTCACCTGGGACGTTTCCTCAAGCACTGCGGGGAGCTGCCCTTTCTGGTTTCTGTCGGAGATTTGACGCTCGGCTACGACGAGCGCAGCTATCCCGAGTTGGAAATCCTGCTGGACTTGCGGATTTTTATTCGGGAGGAAGCGCCGATGTCACAAGTGGCGAGAAGCTGAAGGAAATGAGCTTGGCTGGACTGAAGAAAAGGGAGAAGTTCCTTGTGGCAGTGACCGGAGCAAGCCTGCTCGTGTTTCTCGTGTCGCAGTTCGTTTGTACCGGCGAGAAAGGGGCCCGGAAGCGGCCGCCGGTTGCCACCCGAGCCGCCGGCCGCGTACCGGCACCTGCTCAGGTGGCGGAGCCCTCCTCCGCAGGGAGTGATTCCACCTTTTTCCGGCGGACACCGCTTCGGCTGGCTTCCTGGAAGCGTGATCCGTTCGCTGAAGCTTACCGACTGGCAACGCCTGACACGACCCGAAGGGACACTACCGGGCTGACATTGAAGGGAATCATCTGGCAGGGCGGTGAGGCGCTGGCGCTGATCGGTGATGCCATACTGCGTGAAGGGCAACGCTCCGGAGATCTGAGAGTGCTTGACATCGCCGGAGATCATGTTCTGTGCAAAAGGGGCAAGAAGGTTGTGACTTTGTCGCTGGGCAAAGATTGATGCGAAGATTGTGGAAGGAATCGATCAGTGGCCTGATTGCCGGCAGCGTGCTGCTGGGTTCGATCGCCGTGCATGCGGGTCAATACAACCGCCTGCGCAATCTTGAACTCCTCAATATGGGCGGGAGTTACCGGGTGCAGCTTACCTCGGAACGGTCGGTAACCTATGTGAACCGCTTCGACGCGAAGCAAAACCGGCTGACGGTCTACCTCAAGAATACGCGCGTGTTCCTGCAGCAAAATGAGTGGCGCTACCGCAACGGTCTGGTTCGCAAGATCAAGGTCGCAGAATGGCGACAGTCGCCGCCGGTGGCAAAAATTGATATCTATTTCATTGGCGACGTCAACTATCAGGCGCAAAAGAACATAGATGGTGTCATCCTTATCGACGTCGAGCGCAAAGCAGCCGGGAGTCGGCAGAAGAGATTTGCCGAGGCGTCGGTCACGGCTTCGGAGGAGGGCAGGAAACCGGCATCCGTAGTAGATTTGACGGCTGGCCCGGCCGCGTCGCCGACGGCGAGCGACGTCTATCGCAAGTCGCAAACGGTCAGTGAGCCACCTACCACGACACTGCCGAGCGCTCTGCGCAGCACAAGCAGAATTTCTCTTGACGTTCACGCTGCAGAAATTTCGAACGTGTTGCGCCTTCTCGCGCGCCAAAGCAAGCTCAATATTGTGGCCAGCAAGGAGGTGGCCGGCAATGTTACCGTAAGCCTGCGTGACGTTACGATTCGGGAGGCGCTCGACATGATCGTCAAGGCGAACGGCCTCGAATACACCATCGATGAAAGCGTCGTCCTGGTCAAACCGCGCGAGCGGTTCAACGCCGGTGAACTGGTGACGAAGGTCTACCGTCTCAAATACCTTGACGCAAACAACCTGAAAGAAGCCGTGGCCCAACTCCTCACGCCTCAGGCCAAGGTGCAGGTATTCTACCAAAGCTTCCGGAAAGTGACGCCCACGGCCGCTGCCGGTGACGGCGAAAAAGAAAAGAGCGGGCCTTCGAATCGCAGCAGCACGCTCATCGTGACGGATTCGGGCGACAATATCAGGCAGCTGGATGCCATGATTCAGGCGCTCGACGTACCGACGCCGCAGATCATGATAGAGGCCAAACTCGTGGAAGTCTCGCCACAACACGAAAAGCAGCTCGGCATCAACTGGGACAAGAGTATCAACGCTGAGATATTCAACGAGGTTCTGCTTCCTTCAGGGCAACCCTTTCAATACACGGGCCAGGTGCCGCTCGGAGGCGGCAGCGTCAGCTACGGTACGCTGAGCGTGGAACGCTATAACGCGGTCCTGAATTTTCTCAGCTCAAAGACCAATTCGAAGCTGGTTTCTAACCCGCGGATTACGGCGATGGACAATGAAGAAGCGCTGATCAGCGTCGGCACGACTTTCCCGATCCCGCAAATCAACCGCGGCGTGGGCGGACAGGGCGATGTGGTCACCTTCGAGTACCGCGACGTCAATATCGAATTGCGGGTCACGCCGCACGTCGGCGAGGATGATCACATCACGTTGTTTGTCAATCCGCAGGTCGAAGAAGTGATCGGTCAGGTCAGCGCCGGCGGAAACAGCGCGCCGATAACATCGAAACGTACGGTCGAAACCGTTGTCAATCTCAGGAACAACGAGACCATGGTTATCGGCGGTCTCATTCGCGAAAACACCACGGACACGATCCAGAAGGTCTGGCTGCTCGGAGACATTCCGCTCATCGGCAATTTCTTCAGAAACAAGAATGTCAGCCGGCGACAGACAGACCTGCTGATCTTTATTACGCCGCGGCTGATCGGAGAATGACGATTGGCCGCACGCGGCTTCGCGCCGTGTGAAAGCCGTCAAATTTTAGACCGCAACGGGAAAGGGGAATGAAAAAGGCCGACCTTGACAAACTGCTGTCCTTCGGCTTTCAGCGCGAAGCCTCAGACATTCATTTGAGCGCAGGCAGCCCGCCGGTGCTCCGCATTCACGGCAAGCTCCGCCGTGTGGAAAGCGCCCGGATCACTTCAGACAACCTCCGATCCCTGTTCGACAACATTCTTAGCGATAAGCAAAAACGAATTCTCCAGGAAGAGCTTGAGCTCGACTTCGCTTACTCGGTGCCCGGCGTCGCCAGGTTCAGGACGAATTTGTTTCGGCAACTGTACGGTGAGGCGGCAGCTTTCCGCATCATTCCGGAAAAAGTCCGGTCGCTGCGGCAGTTACAGGTGCCGGACGGTATCTACAAACTCTGCCGTGAAAACAAGGGCATCGTCCTGGTCACTGGCCCAACCGGCTCCGGCAAGTCGACGACGCTTGCCGGCATGCTCGATCTTATCAATGAAGAGCGCCACGAGCATATTCTGACGATCGAGGATCCGATAGAGTACGTCCACAAGAGCAAGAATTGCCTCATCAACCAGCGAGAGCTCGGTGAGCACACGCATTCGTTCGAGAATGCCCTCAGGAGTGCGCTGCGCGAAGATCCCGATGTGATTCTTGTGGGCGAAATGCGGGACCTGGAAACCATCGCCCTGGCGCTGACAGCCGCCGAAACCGGGCACCTCGTTTTCGCCACACTGCACACGATGAGCGCGGCGGAAACCGTAAACAGAATCGTCGATGTGTTTCCGCCTGAGCAGCAGCGTCAGATTCGCGCCATGTTCGCAAACGCCATCCAGGGTATCGTGGCGCAAAGGCTGTTGCCGAACGTGGCCGGCACGGGCCGGGTGGCAGTGCACGAGGTTCTGATAGCAACCTCGGCTGTGCGAAATCTCATTCGCGAAGAAAAATCACACCAGCTTCACTCCGCCATCCAGACGGGCGCGGCATTCGGCATGCAGACGATGGACCAGGCGTTGAAGAATTTTTTCGAAAAGGGCACTATCTCCCGGGAAGAGGCTGTAGCAAACGCCTCCGATCCCCGCGTTTTCAAGTGAGAGAGTCCGCCTGTCGGGGTATTCCGTACATTTCCATAATGAAACTTGACTTTTAGGACTGGTCTATCTATTTTTCTGCGTTCCAGGGCCTTTTTATACGAATCATTTCAAGGAGGACTCATGAGACGAATCGGGAGTCGTCGCGGCCGAACCCTAGCGATTCCACTTTTGCTGGTTCTGACGGCCACGTCTTTGCATGCGCAGTGGGCTTGGGACCGCCGGACAAACGTGCGGGAACAGGGCGTTTTCCAGGGCGGCGCGGGTATGGCGTTCATCGATGGCGAGAGCTATTTTGTCGCCAATCT
>CAZTNL010000054.1:0-9648 GCA_964614885.1 uncultured Calditrichaceae bacterium
TCGCGCAATGGGAGCAGGTGCTCGACATCAATCTCAAGGGCGTCTTTCTCTGCGGCCAGGCCGCAGCCCGGGTGATGATCGAACAGCAGTCGGGTGGCGTGATCCTCAATGCAAGTTCGGTCGTGGGTCTCTATGGCAATTTTGGACAAACCAACTATGTCGCCAGCAAAGCCGGGGTGATCGGCATGACCAGAACCTGGGCACGGGAACTCGGAAAGCACGGCATCCGGGTCAACGCAGTGGCCCCGGGTTTCATCGCCACCGACCTGGTCAAAAGCATCCCGGACAGGGTCATCCAGCTCATGATCGGGAAAACACCGCTCGGGCGCATGGGGCAGGCGGAGGACATAGCCAACGCGTACCTGTTTCTGGCTTCGGACGAGGCGTCTTTTATCACCGGCACGGTGCTCTCGGTGGACGGCGGCGTCATCAGTTGAGCCAGGCGATCTGGTTCTGCAGAAAGTCGGAAACATCATATCGGAGTGAGTCCTGGCCCGGCGCCGGCCGTAACATTTTAGCGCTTCAATAGTCAGCTTCAACATTTCTGAAAATCAACGAGTATGGGCACACACACACACCATGATCCTGTTTGAAGTCGCGGACGGCACCCAAATTTTCGTGGAGCAGCAAGGCTCAGGCGAACCGCTGCTTTTGATTCCGGGCCTCGGCGCAGGAACCTGGTTGTGGGCGCCCATCCGCGACGAGCTCGCCCGGTCGTTCCGCATCATCATGCCCGAGCTGCGTGGCAGCGGCCGCTCCGACAAACCGGACAGCCGTTACTCTATCGAACTCCTCGCCCGGGACATGAAATCGATTCTCGAACAGTGCGATATATCGCAAGCGCATCTGCTCGGCGTTTCCCTTGGCGGTTTCGTGGCCCAATCCATGGCCACGCGCTGGCCGGAAATGGTCGCCTCCCTCACCCTGGTCTCGACCACGTGTGGCGGCGCCGACCAGGTCGGCCCGCAGGGCGACATTCTTTGCCGCATGATCCGACCGCGCGGCAAGACCAAAAAGGAACGGCTCGAGGATGGCTACATGCTCAACTTTAGTCGCAATTTCCGGGATAACCATCCCGAAGCGCTGCAGCAAATCACATCCTGGCGCACGGAACACCCGCAGCCGGAATTCGCCTACTACCGCCAGTTGCTGGCCGGAAACGCATTTGACGGCCTCAGAAAGGCGAAGAAGATAGTGGCGCCGACCCTGATTTGCGCGGGCAAAGACGATCCGATGGTCCCGCCCGCAGATGTCCACATGCTGCACAAAAAGATTGCCCATGCCGAGCTGCATCTGTTCGAGGGCAAGCACCTGTTCTTTTTCGAGCAGGCCGACAAATTCGTGCGAACACTCAAGACATTCATCGAGGAAAAGGCCGCGAGACCCGTGCACGAGGTGCCGGTTTCCGTGGAGAAATAAGGGGCGATTGCGAAATGTATGTCGGTGATTATCTCGCCCGGCGTTGCGTTTACACGCCAGACAAAGTAGCCGTCATCGATGCGGACGACGAGACTCTGCGCAGGTACAGCTACGCCGAGATGAATGCGCGGGCCTCTGCCCTCGCCGCCTGGCTGCAGCAGCGTGACATCGGCAAAGGGGACCGCGTGGGCATGCTGGCCCGCGAAGGCATCCACTTCTACGACGCTTTCTTTGCCTGCGGGAAAATCGGTGCGGTCCTCGCGCCCTACAACTGGAGACTGCACCCGGCGGAAATCGCCGGCCAGATTCGGCTCACCGGCCCGAAGGTCGTGCTGCACGCCGAAGATGAGACCGCCGGCGAACTCGCAAAAGCGCTAAGCGCGCGCAGCGGTCTTCCACCGTTCCAACCTCTGTCTGCCCTCGCCGGGAGTGATGCTCACGGAGCGGCGCCGGCGCTTTGCGAGGACCTGAGAGAACACGACACCGCCTGCCTGCTTTTTACCGGCGGCACCACGGGAAAACCGAAGGCTGCGCAGGTCAGTCACGGCCATGTCGTCTGGAACACCTTCAGCGCTCAACTCGCCGATGTGCTCGGCAGCGACATCTTTCTGAACATCTTTCCCATGTTTCACGCCGGCGGCCTGTTCGCGTTCTCAGTGCCCATGCTGATCCTCGGCGGCACGGTCGTCCAGACATCACGGTTCGACGCAGCGCAAACACTCAGGCTCATCGAACGGGAGCGAGTTACGACCTTCGCTGCCGTGCCGACGGTCTTCCAGATGCTGGTGGAAACGCCCCAGTGGTGCGCGGCCGACCTGAGCTCACTGCGCTACTGCCTTTGCGGCGGCGCTCCAATGCCGGTTCCTCTCATGGAAAAATATCACAAGGAGAAAGGTGTCATTTTTAGACAAGGATTCGGTATGACCGAATTCGGGCCGGACGCCTTCTCTCTCGCGAGCGAAGATGCGACGCGCAAGGCCGGCTCGATCGGAAAGCCCAATTTCTTCGTGGACGCGAAAATCGCCGACGTGGAATCGGGCGAGGCCGTGCCGGCTACCAGAATCGGTGAATTGCTGCTGCGCGGACCGGCCGCCACGACCGGCTACTTCGGCGATCCGGAAGCCACGCGGGCTGCGTTCGACAGCGATCACTATTTTCACACGGGCGACCTCGCTTACGTCGACGAAGAGGGCTACTACTTCATCGTCGACCGGCTGAAGGATATGTTCATCAGCGGCGGGGAAAACATCTACCCGGCAGAAATCGAGGCGGCCTTGTACGAACATCCCGATGTCAGTCAGGCTGCCGTCGTCGGCATCCCGGACGAAAAGTGGGGACAGGTGGGCTGCGCCTTTGTCGTTCCGCGGGAAAAGACCGCCGTCGGGGCGGAAGCGCTTCTCTCCTTCCTCAGGGAACGGCTGGCGACCTACAAAATCCCGAAGAAAATCATACTGCGTCAGGATCTTCCTGTCTCCGGAGCCGGCAAGGTTCTGAAGTCGGAACTGAGAAAGCTTGCTACGTCCAATGGGTGATCGCAAAGCCACAGTCGGCATCGTCGCCGCCGGTATGTACCTGCCGGAGACCATCATGACCTCGGCGGAAATCGCCGAGCAGAGCGGTTTGCCGGAATGGGTGGTGCGCGACAAGCTCGGCATCCACCGGAAACATGTGGCCGGGCCCGACGACCATCCGAACGAAATGGCCATTCTCGCAGCCAAAGACTGCCTGGCCAAATGCGACATCGACGCCAGCGAGATCGACGTCGTCCTCTGTACGACCGAAGAGTGGAAGGAATATCTGCTGTGGACCGCCGGCATTCATCTGGCGCACGAGATCGGCGCCACCAACGCCTGGGCGCTGGATCTTCACATGCGCTGCTGCACGACCATAGCGGCCCTGAAACAGGCCAAAGACATGATGCTAGCCGACGACGATATCAACACCGTGCTCATCGCTGGCGGGTATGGAATCAGCAGGTTTATCGATTTGAAAAACCGGCGAACGTCGTTCATGTTCAATATCGGCGCGGGCGCCGGAGCGCTTCTGCTGCGCAGCAACTGGCCGCAGAATCACCTGCTGGGCAGCCATCTCATCAGCGACGGCTCCATGAGCAAGCACGTCATCGTGCCTGCCAGCGGCACGGTGCAGCATCCGACCGACCGCGCGGTTGCAGACGGCTTGTTCCGGTTCGACCTGGTCGAGCCTGAAAAGATGAAGGAGAGGCTCAACGCGGTCTCGCTTGACAACTGGCGACTCTGCATCGACGAAGCGCTGCGCAAGAGCGGCCCGCGCCCGGACGGCCAGCCTTACACGCCAAAAGATGCCGGATTTCTGAATATGGTGCTGGTGAAACCCTCGGCGCACGAGGACATGCTCAGACACCTGGGACTCACCTGGGAGCAAACGGTGTACCTGTCTGAAATCGGCCACATCGGCGAGCAGGACAGCATCATCTCCATGGTCGAAGGTGAAAAGCAGGGGAAGCTGAAGGACGGCGACCTGATGATCGTCCTCGGCGCGGGCATCGGCTACGTCTGGGGCGCTGCGTGCGTCCGCTGGGGAAGGCCGAAAACTGAAAGCTGCGCCAGACGCTCAAAGACACAAACCGGCGCACCCTGCGGGGTGCCCTTTTCACGGGAAATGCAGTACGGAAAGCATGTTTGAACAACGATCACATTATGTTACCGACTGGCTCGACAAACGGGCCAAACTGACCCCGCACCGCATTGGGCTGGTGGAGCAGGAAACGGGTGTGAAGTGGTCATACCAGGAGTGGAATGCTCGCGCCAACCGCACCGCCAACTTTCTACTCAGCCTCGGTGTGGGTAAAGGAGACCTGGTCTCTGTCTATTCGGGCAACTGTGCCGCGTATCTGGACCTGCTCTTTGCCTGCGGGAAAATCGGCGCTGTGGTGCACAATCTGAACTGGCGGCTCACGGTTTTCGAACTCGAGCGAGTTCTGGCGGACGCCGGGCCGAAACTGCTTTGCTACTCAGGCCAGTGGCAGCGTCAGGTCGGGGAGCTGCGCCGGACACTCTCGCCGGCACAGTGGGTCGTCGCTCTGGACACGCCGGCAGCCGGGGACATTGCCTTTTCCCGGCGGGAACAGTTTCCCGCGGAAACCCCGCCCAGGCCGGAAATGCGCCTCGACGATGCCTGGGGCATCTTTTACACCGGCGGCACGACCGGTCTGCCCAAAGGAGCGGTCCTGACACACGGCAATATGACCTGGAACAGCGTCAGCACGATCACCAGCTGGGGCCTTACCGGCGAGGACGCCGCGGCCCTGCAACTGCCGTTGTTCCACATCGGCGGGCCGAACATTTTCATGCTGCCGCTGGTGCACACAGGCGGCAAAACCATTCTCTGCCGCGAATTCGACGTCGAACAGACTTTCGACCTCATCGAAGCGGGCGAAATCACGCTCTTTGTCGGTGTGCCCACGATGTACGTGATGCTGCAGCAGCACAGGCGCTGGCCGTCGGCCGACTTTTCCAGACTGAAACTCGTCATCAGCGGCGGTGCGCCCTGCCCCCTGTCCGTCATGCAGAAATTCTGGGACAAGGGCGTCGATTTCAAACTCGGCTACGGTCTCACCGAAGCATCGGGTAACAACTTCTGGCTGCCGCCCGAAGATGTGCAGCGTAAACCGGGATCTGTCGGCCATCCGCTCTTTCATATCGACGCCCGAATCATCGACGAAAGCGGCCGGGATTGCGTAGCGGAAGACGCCGGAGAGTTGCTGCTTCGTGGACCCAACGTGACCCCGGGCTACTGGAAACGGCCCGAAGAAACCGCGGCAACCATCGTGGACGGCTGGCTGCACACCGGCGACCTCGCCCGCCGGGATGCGGACGGATGTTTCTACATCATCGGCCGCAGCAAAGAGATGTTCATCAGCGGCGGGGAGAACGTCTACCCGGCCGAAGTGGAAAGCGCCATGCACGCACACCCTGCGGTGGCTGAGGCGGCGCTCATCGGCGTGCCCCACGAAAAATGGGGAGAAGTCGGCAAAGCCTTTGTGGTCGCCGCGGGCAAGGCACGGTTGAGCGAAAAGGAGCTGCTGGAATTCCTCAGCAAGCGGCTGGCGAAGTACAAACTACCGTCGCAAATCGTTTTCGTGGCCGAATTACCGAAAACTGCCATTGGCAAGATAGACAAGAAAACGTTGCGTTGCACGGGCGGGTGCAATGACCGCACACCCGGACTTTAGCGCTCTTGCAATGAGACTTTCAGACAGGACAACAAAATGCAGCCGTTAGCAGACAGGAGGTGATGACACAAAAGCGGTCTTTACCAGTCAGGGCAGGTCACACAGTTTATTCAAACAACCACAAAATGCGGAGGAAGAAAATGAAAACGATGCGAACATTACTCGCAGTGCTCTGCGGGCTCATGCTGTGCGTTTCAGGGGTGTGGGCGCAAACCGGCACTATCCAGGGAAACATCACCGATAACAGCGGCAAGCCGATGCCCGGCGCCAATGTGCAAATTGTCGGTGCCCAACTAGGCGCCGCGACCGCCAGCGACGGCTCGTACACCATCACCAGTGTGCCGGCCGGCAGTTACACGCTCAAGGCCAGCTACATCGGTTTTGAAGAAATGACCGCGGCCGTCACCGTCGTCGCCGGCGAAACCGCGACGATGAATTTCAACATGAAGGAGGAAACCCTCTTCGGCGAAACCGTGGTGGTCACAGCCTCGAAACGCCAGCAAAAAATCACCGAAGCGCCAGCCACCATCGACGTGATCAGCGCCCGCGATATCGCCGAACATCCGTCGGCCAACCTCGGAGAATTGATGGCCTACGAAAAAGGCGTCGACTACATCCGCACCGGCGTCCTCGGAACCGGCATGAACATCCGCGGCTTCAACAGCGCCTTCAACTCGAAGAACCTGCAGATGAACGACAACCGGCTGTCTACACTCATCGCGACGGGTTTACCAATGGGATCCCTTTCGACCACGGTAAAGGAAGACATCGAAAGAGTTGAGGTTATTCTCGGGCCGAACGCGGCGCTGTACGGCCCGAATGCGCACAACGGCCTGGTCAATACCATTACCAAGGACCCGCGTACCTCCGAGGGAACGACCTTCGCTACCGGCGGCGGCAACCACAAGACGTTTTCGGGCCGCGTGCGTCATGCGAAAGTCGTCAACGACAATTTCCGCTACAAAGTCAGCGGTGAGTTCGACCGTGGGCAGGAGTACAATTTCGTCGATTCCGTCTACGTCGGCGGCGTCGGCTTTGACGAACTCCTGCGTGACCGCGATTTCGATTCGGTCAAGGGCGAAGCCTCATTCTATCTGAGCCCAAATCCGGAATCGGATTTCATCATCACAGCCGGCGGCAGCAACAGCAACAACATCGGCGTTACCAATGCCGGCCGAAATATGATCAAAGATTGGCGTATCTTCTTCCTGCAGGGGCAGTATGTTTCGCCGCGCCTGTTTGCTCAGGTCTACTACTCCTGGAGCAAAACCGAAGACACGTTCGCGATGAACCAGAGAACGCAAAACTACCTGAGCTTCAAGAACGCAGGCTTTTCAGAGGAGGAATCGGTGCAGCGTTCCCTGCACGAGCAGTGGTTCGCCCCCTTTGGCATCGCGCTCAACCGCGAGTCCAATTTCAAAGATAATTCCAAGCGCCTGAACGCCGAGGTTCAGTACAACAACAACCTGTACGGCATCGAGATTACGGGCGGCGCCCAGTACCAGCGCGACATGGCCGACAGCAAAGGCACCTACCTGCTCGACAGTGGCGGCTCCATCGACCTCGACCAGATCGGCGTGTATGCCCAGGTCGAAAGGAATCTGGGCGATAACGGGCTCAAGTTCATTGCAGCCGCCCGTGCCGACGATCACGATTTCTACGGCTACAACTTCGTGCCCAAGGGTGGCCTGCTCTACAGTCACGGCAGCGGCACCTGGCGCTTCACCTACGGCAAGGGCATCGCGGCTCCGACCATTCTGAACCTGAGCGCCAACATCTTCGGCGGCCTCCTGCTCGGAAACGGCGAAGGATTCACCCTCAAAGATGGCACGAAGATTCCGAAACTCGAGGTCGAGACCCTTCAGACCCTCGAAGGTGGCTACAAAGGGATCCTCTCCGACAAGCTCTTCATCGACACCAACGCCTACGTCAATTTCCACAAGCACTTCATCAGCCCGCTGATCAACATCGCCGGCGCCAGCCCGGTTGTCTCCAGGGGCGGCCAGGCGATCAGCGAGATTCTTCCCGGACAGCAGGAAGCGGCGTTCCTGCTCACCTACCTCAACTTCGGCAAAGTCACGACCTACGGCTTCGACCTGGGGCTGAACTACTTCGTAAACAAGAACGTGAACGTCAGAGCCAACTACTCATTCTTTGACTTCAACCTCGACAAGAACGACCCTCAAAACGATGGCAACCGCGATGGCAAAGTGCTGAATACCGATCTGCCAATAAACGCGCCGAAGCATAAACTGAACGTCTCCATCAATGCCAACAAAGATAACTGGTTTGGCATGGTCGGCGCACGTTGGGTCGATTCTTATGACTTTTTCTCCGGCATCAACGTGGCGGCCTCCACCAACACCAACCTGATCATCGGTGGCGACCCGGTTGTGGAAGGCAAACGCGTCGGCCGCGACTTCAACGAAGGCCCGCTGGGCGGCTACGTCAACTTCGACGTCAGCCTCGGCTATCGCTTCGCCAACAACCTGGTCATTTCCGGCCAGCTCCTCAATGTCTTCGACGCCGATGTCAGAGACTTCGTGGCTTCGCCGTCAATCGGCAGGCTCGCCTCTGTGGAGTTGAAGTACACGATTCACTAAACTGCATCCCTCAAGTCCCGGGGCCCGAAAGGGTCCCGGGGCGCTTTTTCCCGCAGATCCGGGCTGCGTCACCTCGGGGTGCAGCTTGCGCGCGCCAACACAAAGGAATCCGACATGAACCTGGCATGGTTTCTCTTCCTCATCTATCTCGCCGGCACGGCCTGGCTCGCCTGGCTGGGCTATCGCCGCACCACCGGATTTGACAGCTTTGCCATCGGCGCCGGCGATATGTCGCCGTTCGTCGTGGGCATCACCCTCGCCGCGAGCACGGCCTCGGCGGCGACCTTTATCATCAATCCCGGCTTCATCTACGTGCACGGGCTGGCCGGTTTCATGCACTTCGTCGTGTCGGTCGGATTTGGCTTTTGCCTGATGCTGGTCCTGCTCTCGTTTCGCTTTCGCCGGATCGGGGAATCGAACAAAGCGCTCACCCTGCCGCACTGGATCGGCGCGCGCTTCGGTTCCAGAGGGTTCGCTCTCTACTTCGCAGTGGTCAATCTCTTTGCGCTCGCTTTCGTGGTGCTCATCGTCGGCGGATTGTCCATCGTCATGCAGCAACTTCTCGGCATTTCCAACGTCGCGGCGCTGATCATTATTCTCGGCTTCGTCACAGGTTATGTCTTCATCGGCGGCGCTTACGCCCACGCGTTCACCAATACCCTGCAAGGCACGCTCATGCTGTTTGTCGCCGCGGTCATCATCCTGTCCGGGGCCAGTCACTTTATGCACGGGCCGGGCATGTTTTCTCAAATCGCGGCGCAGGATCCAAACCTGACCAAATGGGTCAATCCGGCCAGCAACCTGTTCAATAGTGTCTTTTCCATCTATGTCAGCGGCGCGATCATCGGCGCGGCGCTGGTGATCCAGCCGCACATTTTGACGAAAGCGCTTTACGTCAAAAGCGACCGCGCGGTGCGCAACTATCTGATCGTAGCCGTCGTGGCGCTGGTCATCTTCTTCCTGCTGCCCGTCGCCGGCTTTTATGCCCGCCTGGCTCTGACGCCGGAGCAGCTCATCGATACGGCAACCGGTGCCTTCCGCCAGGATCTGGTGATGACCGTCTACCTGAAAAGCGTCTTCCCGGGCTGGCTTTTCACGGTGATGAGCGTCGTGCTCCTGGCCGCCGGCATGTCCACGCTCGACGGTATTCTCGTTTCACTCTCAACAATCAGCGCCAACGACCTCATCGTCAATCTCATGCAGCGCTTCGGCAGGAAAACCATGACCGAGGAGCAGCGGTTGGCATCGGCCTACAGAATCAGCCACCTCGTTCTGGTGGTGATTGCGGTCGTCGCTTTCCTCATTTGCCTCGATCCGCCGAAACTGCTCGGCATATTCGGGCAGGTCGGGGTGTATGCCATGGTTGTGGCCGTGGTCCCGCCCATTCTCGGTGGCATCCTGTTTAAAAATATC
>CAZTNL010000055.1:0-9647 GCA_964614885.1 uncultured Calditrichaceae bacterium
GGCCTCAAGCGTTTGCGTGATGGTCGATTTCAGCGGCTCGACATCTTCCGGCGCGGAGGCCAGAATGGTAGTGCCTAAGCCTTCCACTGTGGTGGATGGCAGCGGGTTGTTCGGGTCGATGCCGGTCGGACGCAGGAGCGTTATCAGCGCCGCCGCTGTCGGCTCGTCAACGGTGATGCCGTTCTGGCCCAGGAGACCTACCAACTGCGGGATGGGAATCGCGGCCAGCCCCGCGTAGAGAGCGCCGTAAGCTGCCGCCAGCGGCAGGTTCTGCGTCGGCACGCCGGGCGCCGAGTAGTTCATAATGTTCTGCCCCCACACCCCGGGAACCGGCAGCAATGAAGAGGCGCGAATACCGTTGGCCGTGCGAGCGTTACTAAAGGAGAAGCCGTGGCGCGAGCCTCTTCCGCGTTGGACCAGGTTGAAAGGGCCTCCAATCGGCACGGTGCGCGCGATAATATCCAGATGCAGTGAGTTGCCACCCGGAAGGTCGTAGGCGCGGTTGTAGGTGACGCGAAAACTTTGCCCCGGCGTGGGCTTGAAGACCAGGGCCGCGCGCGGACCGAGCTGCACTTTCTGTTCGACGTTGTTGTAATCGCCGCGCAGGGCGCCGATAAAGCTTAGCTGCGACGTCAGCTGCGTGGTAGACTGGGCATAGACGCCGAACTCTTCGATGCGGTCGTCATTCTCGTTGCGTCCGAATATGGTTCCCTTGGTATCAGGCGTGGTGCGATCATAATCCAGCCCGAGAATCATTTGCGTGTTGGCACTGGACAAATCCATATCGTATTGCGCTTCAGCCGAGAATACGGTGGAATTGTCGACCACCGGAATCACGGCGCCATTCGCCTGGAACTGGCCATAGACGAACGAATCGCCGGCATCGTTCTTGTTGAGGTATGCCTGCGCAAAAAGATTTCCGGATTGCAGACGGAGCTGGCCGTAAGCGTAGCCGTAATTGTCGGCCTGTATGGTGCCGATTCCGGAAAGCACGGAAGCGGTGAGCCCGGAATAACCGCCGTTGGCGATCAGAGTCGTGTTGTCGCTCAGCTTGAACTCGAGCAGACCGTTGACATTGACCTTCTCGTAATCGCGGTTGAACACCGTGGTCTGCCCGGTCACCGGATTGAAGGTCTGCGCCTTGTCCAGCGGATCGCTGTTGTCGTAGTTCCAGTCGTCGGCGCGGGCATACTGGCCGGTGAACTTGTAGCCCACGTTTTCGGAGAACGTACCTGCTTGACGGAAATGGCCGGCGAAAGAGGAACGCTCGCCGCCGGAGAAGGCAACCGTGGTTCCGGGATACTGAAACGGGTCCTTGGTAATGTAGTGCACCACGCCGTTTGCAACGCCGGCGCCGTAAAGCGCGGAACCCGGGCCGCGGACAACTTCCACACGATCGAGATCGATGGCCATATTCGGCATAATGGAGTGCAGGTTCACATCCAGCGACGGCACAGCCGCGCGACGGTAATCGGTCATCACGTATGCGGCGCCGGAAAACGCGTTGCTGAAGCCGCGCAGAACGATCTCGCGGCGGTCGACGCCGGTGGTCGCCATATCGACGCCAACCACGTTTTGCAAAATGGACGCCGATGACGGCGCAACCAGCTCGCTGATTTCACGCGGTTCGATAACGGAAATCGATGCCGGTGCGTCCAGGGCTTTCTCAGCGCGCCGGGAGGCTGAAATCGAGATCGGGTTGAGCTGAATACCGGTCTGCTCCAGGGTGATGTCGAGTGTTTTGGTTTCTCCCCCGGACAGAACGACATCTGCCATCGTGTAGGTCTCGTAACCGATAAAGCTGATTCGAATCGTGTAGGTGCCCGGGCGGATATTGCCGACCTCGAACGCACCCGAGGCATCGGTTGCGGCGCCCGTCTGTGCGGTGCCCGAGGTGACGGCTACGTTGGCCCCTGGCAGCGGCTCACCGGTGTCGGCGGCCTTAACGACGCCCGACAGGGTAGCGTTCTGCGCGAACACAGTTCCCGTCAGACAGAGCACGACCACGCATGCAAGTGCGGCAGCCCTCGTAAACAATTTACAAGATGACATTGCGTCCCTCCCTTGAATAGTACTTAGTTGATAGTGAACAACACCAAGATTAGGTAAATGGTACTACGACTTTTCTGGATTGCAAAAAACTGATATGGTATACCTCCAAAAGGACAAATCAAAATAGCCGATTCGCATAAAACATGCAAGTTTTTTTTACAATGGCGTCACAACTGTGCCGGTGCGTCCCCTCCGGTGTTCTGTATTGTCACACCTTTCCCGGGGCATGAACGCGGAGTGCCAATATTAGAAAAACATCATAAGTCATGTATTTCTTGATTCTTAATCAGAAACTCGCTAAAGTCAGACGACCGTGAAAAGCGCCCCGATATGTTTCGATTCGGAACAGAAACACGGAGCTCGTAGAATCACAAATTGATAGTGTTTCATTCGGGAAGAACCTCACGGCCGCCCGTTGGCTGTGGCTAACTTTTCTGCAGGAAACGGGTGAGAAAGTGGAAAACAAAGGTCAAGGCAAGGCGGCCGCACCGGTATGGAAACTTCCTTCTACCAGCTATTCAAGCTGCATCTGATGCACTATCTCCCGCTGACGAAAGACGCCATCCACGTCTATCTCGGGTTGATCGTCTACTTCTGCGCGTCCGGATTGCTCAGGCGCGCTTCCTGGTGGTGGCCCGTGGTTGTGGTATTGGCGCTGAGTTTGGTTATGGAGGCTTTCGACCTGCGGGATGACTTCGCCAGCTTCGGCTACTTGCGCTGGGGCGCCAGTTTGCACGATATCGTCAACACCGTGTTCTGGCCGGCCGTGGTGGCGACCGTTCTGAGATTCAAACTAAAAGCGGCACGGAAAGAAGCGCGCCAGGACTGATTGACCTGAAGATGATGAGGGTTGGGGCGTAAGGCGCCAGCAGCAATTCTCCAGCCCGCCAACACCTGCCCGGCGCTCAATTGTGATTGGGGAAACGCTGTACCCGGCGCACGGCCTGCTCTATTTTCCGCTTGATGACTTCGTCGCTGACCGGTTCGTTCAGCACCATGGTCCCCTCCTGCGTGTAGCGGGGCTGCAGCTTATTCAGTGTCAACGCATAAATGTCCTGGATATCCAGAATCTCGGGCCGGTAGCCGGGAAACCCGGTGAGTACCTCCGGCATGAGCGCGATGATCCGCGTTTCATTGCGATTCCGGATTCGGGTGAGAGTAAACTCTCCGTACACATACTTGCTCTCGTCGTACATGCGGTGGCTCCTTCAATACAAGATCACAAAGCAGCTTTTCTACTGGCTCTGGAATTGCATCGGAGAATCTTCACCCGTCTCAAGGATGTTAGAGTCTCTTCAAACCTCAAACATCCCCTGCTTCTCCTTTCCGCCTGCCCTGCATCACAATTTCCTTTAAAAGCCTGTAATCACAACCGGTTATATTGTTGCATCGATCGATATCTTAAATGTGCGCAACAATAGTGCGCGTTGGTTAACTCAGGCAGGAGAAATGTCGAAAGAGTAACGATGCCCGGGCTCAAAGGGGGCAGAACCGTTATTACAATGGAAGACGATGGTTCAGATTGGCAGTTTCAGGCAGCGGTGTACTTGATAGGGGCCTCGGTGAAGAGCAATCCGACCTCAAGCGCAAACAGGCAGATACTCAAACGCTGCAGGTTGGCATCCTCAGCGAAGTCGACCAGCGTGTTTTTTGCCTCTTTTTCGACAAGCTTTGTGAGGAGGCGTCTCTTTCCGGGCTGCACATCACGGATTCTCTCGACGACGCCGACCTGTTTGTTATCAATGCGCGCTCCGAAACCTGGGCCAGCCAGACCTTACGGACGCTGCGATCCGACCGCGACCACTTTCTCAAGCCCGTGCTTCTCGTCTCGCAGAAACGATGGGGCTGGGCCGCGGACGCCGTCGACGCGGTCATGGAATCACCCGTTGCACAACGCGATTTTACCCGTCATCTGCGCCGCCTTATCAAGATAAGCGACAAACTACAGGCGTTCGAATCGCTGCCGCCATCGCAGAGCCGGAGCGGTGCCGGAAAACTCCTTCTGCTGCGCTACTTAGCCTCGCGCGATCCGCATGTACTGACGCCACGTCCCAATTTCCGCTCAAAGGCCGGTTACAGTTTCATCCTGGCGCACCTTTTGAACGGCGGCACCGCCGGAGACGAAATAGAGCTGCTGGCAGGCCTGCACGAGGCCGGCCTGCTCAACGGCAAGCTGGTGGATCGGGTCAACCTCTGCCCGCGTTGCGACCACACTCAGATCAATTTCCGCGAGAGCTGCCCGAAATGCGGCTCTCTGAATATCGGTGACGAGCCGACCATTCACCACTTTCGCTGCGCCTATGTCGGCCGCGAGTCCGAATACCAGCAGGGTGTGAAGCTCATCTGCCCGAAGTGCAGCAATGAGCTGCGCCATATCGGCGTGGACTATGACAAGCCTTCCGAGGTGTTGTGGTGCAACGACTGCGATCACAATTTCGCGGAGCCGCGTCTCTCCTGCTTTTGTCTGGTTTGTGCTCACAAGTTCAGCCCCGAGGATGCAGATATTCGCTCGATCTACACCTACTCGCTCGCAGAGGCCGGCCTTCAGGCGGCCGAAGAAGGCGTCCTGCCCGGCTCCGGGCTGCTCAGCATTCTCAAGAAAGAGCTCGGCTTTTACAAAAACGAGGTGTTTTCCGAATACCTGCGAATCGAAGTCGCCCGCTGCCTGCGCTACCGGTTTCATTCAACGCTGGCTCGCTTCAATCTGAGCGCTGCGCATGACGCGCTCGAAGATCAGCTTGCACGAAAAACGCGCAAATTCCGTAAAGAGTTCGCCGAAGTGCTCATTCAGACCTACCGGAAAAGCGATATATTCACCGATCTGCGCGACGGAGACATCCTGATCATTTTCACAAACACGGACGTCGAGAGCTCGGAAATCGCATTCAGCCGCCTGAGCGATACGATCCACGAACGGTTCG
Organism: uncultured Calditrichaceae bacterium; assembly: GCA_964614885.1. GTDB lineage: Bacteria > Zhuqueibacterota > Zhuqueibacteria > Oceanimicrobiales > Oceanimicrobiaceae > JAJDAG01. Next base: position 4,974 of record CAZTNL010000055.1, read on the forward strand.
AAGTCGAGCTGGAACTGCAGTACGAGCTTTTCGACCTGAGGGATGACGACATCGATCTGGACGAAATCTGGGAAGTGATTTCATGATCCCGGAAATCATTGCCAACAGCTGGAACTATCTGCTCAGCCTGGATGAATATGGAGCGCTGCGAGTGCTCTGGTTCTTTCTCATTTTCGACTTTCCTCGCTACGTCCTGACCGACATCTACATCTTTCTTTACGCGAAATGGCGGGAGCACCACCGCCCGCCCGACGATGATTTCCTCTTCCGTCTCAAACACAATCCGCCGTTGGTTTCGGTTATCATTCCGGCGCTCAACGAGGAGGACACCATCGGGTGGACGATCCGTTCGTTGCAGGAGCAAACCTACCGGAACCTGCAGCTCATCATCGTCGACGACGGTTCCACCGACGCAACACCGGACGTTTGCAGCAAGCTGGCGCGGCAAGAGAATGTCATCTACAGGCGGTTCTCGCAGCGGGCCGGAAAATCGGCCGTGCTCAACTATGGGCTCAAGTTTGCCGAAGGGGAATTCGTCGTTTTCGTCGATTCCGACACGACGTTCGACCGGGACGCCATCTACCATCTGCTCACGACTTTCGCCGACCCGGAAGTCGGCGGGGTCTCCGGCAATCTAAGACCGCGCAATGCCGAAACCAACCTCCTGACCAAACTGCAGCAGGTCGAATATCTGTTCACGATTTCCATCGGCCGGCGCATCCGCTCCCGGCTAAGCATCCTGCCGATTATTTCAGGCGCTTTCGGAGGTTTCCGGCGCGAATTGATCGGGCTCACCTCGATCGGCGGTCATGAGCCGGGGCCGGGCAACGACTCCGACCTCGCCATTCGCGTGCGGAAACAGGGCTACAAAATCGCTTTCCAGCCGGAAGCGATATGCCTGACCAACGTTCCAGTGACGCTCTCCAGGCTGGCAAAACAGCGCTCTCGCTGGGATCGCAACATGATCAAGAACCGCCTCCGCAAGCACCGGGACGTCTTCAATCCCTTTTCGAAGAACTTCCGGTTGCTCGACGTGATCACCTTTGTCGATTCCCTGTTCTTTCATGTCGCACTGTCGTTCGTGACCGCCTACTACCTGATCGACATCACCATCAACTTCAGAGAGGTACTGGCGCCACTCCTGTTCATCAACTTCTGCCTGTACTTTTGCGCGGAACTGCTCGAATTGCTCGTGGCCGTGGCGCTCTCCAGGAGAGCTGCCGATCTCAAATTGGTCGTCTACCTGCCCCTGGTCAACCCGTTCAAGATTTTTCTGAAATGCGTGCGGCTGAAGGCCTATTGCCAGGAACTCTTCTTCAGATACTCGAACATGGATCCGTTCGCCCCTTACAAGGTCCGCCAGCGGTATATTCAATGGTGAGCCTAAGAACCCAAACAGCACTCCGACTGGCTGCGGCCGGGCTGGCCAGCGCCATCATCTGTTTCACCAGCCCGGGCGCTGCGTTTTCACAAGAACCGCTGACGCTGGGCGAGCTGGAAAAAATGTCGCTGGAAACGAGTTCGCTCGTGGCCGTGGCACAACAGAAAGTGGAGTCGGCGCAACGATATCTCAGCGCCACGCGACTCGAGTACGGGCCGCAACTTAGCGCCAGCTACCGCTTCCTTCCGGACCGGATCGACCTGACCGCAGACGAGCTCAGCGCAACGCATTCGGTGATAGTCCGTGTCGGGCAGGATCTGGTGGAGCTCGCCAAGACCCGGCCGGCGCAGATTCACGAGGCTATGGCCCGGCTGGAAACGGCGCGAATTCAGCTGCAGACGGCAAGGGCGCAGGCCCTGTATGATTTTCGGCGGCAATATCTCGACTTGCTCCGCGCCAAAGCCACAGCGGAAGGGCAGCAGCGCCTCAGCGAGCTCTGCTCCCGAATGCTTCTGATCGTGAGAAAACAACTGGCGCTCGGCGAAGCGCTCCTGCCGGAGGTGTACAGCCTGCAAAGGGACAGCATCCGGGCAGACGGCCAGGCGGCCTACAACCGGGCACGCGCAGCGAGTCTCACGGGCACGCTGGCAGCAACACTCGATCTCGATACCGTGAACATAGCAGCCGAACCACTTGAACCCTTCGACCTCCGTGAGGGCAAGACGGCTATCCTGCGTCTGGCTGAAGACCATCTCGGGCGCCAAAATGTCTTTGCTGCAAACGGCGAAATTGAACGAAGTCGCTACGCGAACGCCGCCTATCGCGATTTTCACCTGATGCCTTATCTCGGCTACCGCTACCGGTGGAAAGATATTGTGGGCTCCCGCGGCAGCGCTGAAGCCGGAATCAAGCTCTCTTTCCCGCTCCTGTTTCCAGCGAGCCGGAGCCGTCGCGCAGAACAATTTCAGGCGGCCGGACAGGCCTGGCAAAAGACAGCCGAACAGGCGCTCACGGCAATTCGTTCCGCAGCAGCGAACGCATTCGATGAGCTGCTGCTGTCGAAATACAAAGTTGCTGAAGCTGAGACCGGGTTGCGGCTGCAACGGGAACTCCTCAGAATCGAAACCGCGAAGGATTCGAGGATTGCGAAAACATCCTCAATCGACCGCTTGCGCTTGCTGAAACTCGAGATGGAAGCCACAGAGTCGGAAATCGCCTTGCGGCTGGCCCGGGCCGCGAACAACGAGCGCTTCTACGCACTGCTTAAACTCTGCGGCCTGCTCTGGCCGTCCGAAATATTGACAGGTGCGCAGGCGCGAAACCCGGAGCGCACCGGGAAGAGTCGGGCGATCTGGGTTTGGGACGCGAACAAGATCATCGGGGAACACGGCGCGTTAGAGCGGCTGGCCACCTTTTGCCGGCAGAAAACATTCACCCGGATCTTTCTTTCGGTTAATTCCGCGACTGCGATACAAACCGACGCCGCTCTGAGAAATACGGTTCTCCGGCTGCACGAGGCAGGGGCCGCAGTCTCTGCGCTGATCGGCGACCCGGCGTGGGTCTACCCGCGCAATCGGGATGCGCTCATTCAACGACTCCGCTTCATCAGTCGATACAACGCGGATGGCGACTCTAACACCCGTTTCGACGCCGTCCACCTCGACATCGAGCCGCAGGCCTTGCCGGAATGGGAACAACAGAAGAAGCCCCTTTTGGGAAAACTCCTCGAAACGGTCTCGCAGGCGCGCGACTTTCTGCGGCACCGGCTGCGGCCGCTCCGCCTGGAAATCGATCTGCCAGTCTCTTTTGACACCGTCGATTCCACCGCCCTGTCGCGCCTCGTCATGCTCGCAGACGAGGTGACGGTCATGGCATACCATCGGACGACGGTCGAGGCGCTGCGGGAGGCGCTCCGGCGTATTCCCGCAGGGAGCCAACAGCCACTGCTTCTGGGGCTGAACATCGACGACTTTAGCGATGAAGCCGCTCTGGAGGCGCTGACCCAGCGCATTGCAGAAACAGCCGGACTTGCTGAAAATCTGGCGGGTGTCGCCCTTCATGACTATGCGCGCTACCAGCGCATGGCAAAGGAATAGCGCCATGCACGCCCGAAGCCTGAGACGCAGCGAGAAGACCTTCATCCGGTCAAATGTGCCGCCGGCGACGCCGCCCCGTTCGTGGGGTAGATACGCCTACCTCACCCTGCTAGTGTTGATCGCGGCGTACGCCCTGGACTGGGCTGCCGAGCGCATCTTCTACGTACAGGGGCTCGGTTTTCTCGAAGCCAGGACCGCCATCGTGGCGGCGCGGACGACCGGCCGGATCACGCGCATCGGCTGCGCCTTGAATGACACTGTGGGCGCAGGAACGCCCCTGGTCTGGCTCGACAACACCGATTCCACAGCGGCTGCCGGCCTGCAACCGGCCCGGGCCGCCGCTTACACCAACGAACGAAGGATTATCGACAGCAAACGCCGCATCGATATTCTGCGGCAAAGAATCGCGCGCGCGCGGGCTGACCTAAAAATCACCGAACAGGAGGCCAAAATGGTGAATGAGCTCCTCGGGCTTAACGCGGTCAAACGAAGCCAGAGTCTTGAAACGCGCCAAAAGGTCTCTGCCGCCCAGTTGGAGTTGAACGAACTGCGGATCGAGCTCAAAGCCGAGCAGGACATGCTCGCGAGCTACCGCAGACAACGCAGCCTCCTGCCCCTGGGCGACAACGGCGCCGCGTACGAAAGCGTGCTCCAGGCCATGGAACCGGGCATCATTTCAGCTATCTACAAGAAGCCGGGCGACGTAGTCCGGGCTGGTGAGGAGGTCATCAAAACCATCGATGCCAGCGACACTCGTGTCCGGGCCTTTTTCGAAGGCCGGTACGAAACCCAACTCGAGCCCGGGAAAAAGGTCACCGTCAACTTTGAAAACGGGGACAGCTCCCAAGGCATCATCCGGAAAATTTATCCGATCACATCCAGCCAGCCTCCGGAAATCAAGCATCGCTTCGGCAAGGTTCGTCGGTTCATCGTCGCTGAAATCGCGCCCGGGACCGGTCAAAGCTGGAATCGTGTTCAGGAAACTCAGGTGACGGTCTTCACGCGAAGGAAATGGTTTTAGACGCATTTGCCGGAACGGCGGCGCTGATAAACGAAGAAGACGAATCATTCAAATAAACCGGTAGACTGCAACGAAAGGACAAGGATGTCATGAGATTGTTTGCATCGGACTACGAAAACCTGCTTTTCTATTCGCTGCTCATTTTCTATATGTTCATCGCCTGAAGACGAAGTTAC
>CAZTNL010000056.1:0-9635 GCA_964614885.1 uncultured Calditrichaceae bacterium
GAATTCCGTACCCGGGTAGGTGTCCACTATTTTCTGCCAGTATTTCATGGCTTCTTCCTTGTGGTTCAAGTCGGACTGAATCTCAGCCATATAGTGCAGTGCGAAGGCGTAGGTCGGTTCTTCGTTCAAAACCTCGTTGAGCAAGGCCAGCGCCCTGTCCTCATTCTTGAGATTGTGGTTGGTCAGCGCCAGCGCAATCTTGATATCCTTATTGGCGGGCTCGACCGCGAGGTGTTGCTTGTAGTAATCGCGTGATTGTTCGAAATTGCCTGCAATAGCATACATAACGGCAAGGCTGTCGATGGAAACCAGGTCTTGTGGATTGGCTTGCACCTTGCTTTTTAGGCGGTTGAGCGTCGCGTGAACGGCTTGCATTTGCGGGCCTCCGTTGGCCATGCTGCTGCTGTTTTGCGTTCCCGTAATAGGTTCTGGCTCGCGATTGCTCCAAAATAACAGAACGACGATGATGGCAAAGACAGGGATGAAAAGCAACGCGCCGTTGGCCTCGATCCAGGTTTTGCTGTCTTTGGCGCCGGCAGTTTTAGTTCCCTCGGCGCCAACCTCGGTGCCGCAATCCTGGCAAAAACGAGCGTCGGCCTTGACTTCAGCGCCACACTTTGAACAGTACATTTACCTCTCCTCTGGATATATAAGAATAGAATGATGCAGATTACGACGGTCTGTCAGTCACGATTTAGAGATCTGTTTTTTCCTGAAGGGATGCTTGTCGAAGCGGTTTTCCGTACCGTGGATCAGGCGACGGATATTCGACCTGTGAGTAAAGGCGATCAGCCCGCTGATAAGGATGCTATAGATCAGAAAGACGTTGGAAACCGATTTGTCGAAAACGTGATCGAGAACCAGCAAAACGAGCGGGAGTGAAGAGGTAGCCGCGATGGAACTCACCGAAACGTATCGCGTCGTCGTCACGGTTGCTACAAAGATCAGGGCGCATATCAGGGCCGCCCACGGGTAAAGGGCGATGAGCATGCCTCCTGCTGTCGCCACGCCTTTGCCGCCCTTGAACTTCGCCAGGACCGTCCAAATGTGGCCGATGACAGCCGAGGTGCCGGCGATAATCATCACCAGCTCATGGTCCAGCGGCAAAGGATCGATGCGTATCCTCGAAAGCAGCGCCGTCGCCAGAATTCCCTTGCCGACATCGACGAAGGCGACGATGAGGCCCGCCTGCCAGCCGAGGACACGAAACGCGTTGGTGCCACCGGGATTGCCGCTTCCATGTTCGCGAATATCGATTCGCCGCGTCATGCGCCCCCAGACGATGCTCGTTGGAAAAGATCCTATCAGATAGGAAAGCAGCACGACAGCGACCAATGAATACATGAGCTTATTCTCCCAGAAAAGCCACGCCTGCAGCGCCGGGCCCGGCGTGGGCTCCCAGCGCCGGTGACACGTCGACCACCATGGCATCCCGAACTTCAAATTGATTGCGAATTTGTTTGCAAAGCCATTTGGCCCGCTTGGGCGCATTGGCATGTGCCACCGCGAATCGCAGTCTTCTCTTGCCTGCGGCTTCCCGTTTGACCAGTTCCATGACTTTGTTAAGTGCTGAGGAGCTGCCGACCGCGTGGCTGACGTTTACCGCTGCACCGTCCTTGTCTATGGCCAGGACCGGCTTTAGTTGTAGTTTCTCCGCGAATAACCCTTTTACTTTGCCCAGACGACCCCCGCGGATCAGGTATTCCATAGTGTCGAAAAAGACGAAGAACCTGACGTTGGCCACGGCCCACTCGATACGTTCGACCACCTCGTTTGCACTGGCACCCGCTTCGATGGCGTCGATGCCTTCCGCCACGATGAGCCCGAGTCCAACGCTGACGTTGCGCGAGTTGATGACGCGCAGCTTTTCTCCCTGAAATGAGCGTGCAGCCAGGTGTGCCGCCTGCAGTGTGCCACTGAGAGCTCCGGAAAGATGAACGGCAACTACGTGCTCATAGCGTCGGACGGTTTCCTGATAAGTACTCAAAAAATCCGCCGGTGCCGGCTGTGATGTTTTCGGGTAGAGTTGCTTCGCTTGCAACAGGCGGTAGAACTCCTTTGGCGTAATCGTGATTTTGTCGATGTACGTTTCCTGGCCGATCGTGAGTTGCACCGGGACCATCTGGACATTGTGGCGAATTATGACCTCCGGCGGCAAGTCACAGGACGAGTCGGTGACCAGGGCAATCTTTGCCGTTTCACCGTTGCCATAGGCATCGGTGTGCTGCTTGCGCATATCGTCGATCTTCTGCTTGCTGACGCCGCCGTGTCTTGCGACCCGATCGAAAACGACCTGCGGTTCATTGGTGTGAATATGCACCCGGACCATTCGCTCGGAACCCGCGACGATGAGGGAATTTCCCAGCGGTTTCAGCTCAGCGCGTAGGCTGGCACGGTCGATGTTCTCACCGTTCAGAAAGCACTCTGTGCAGCAACGGTAGCTGATATCTTCCGGGGAATTTTTGACCCTGGCACGCCGGGTCCTGTCTCCACCTATGCCGACAGTCTTGTCGATACGGCCGGAGTGGATGAATTGATTGATCCCTTCGAGCATATGCACAAAGCCCTGAGCGCCGGCATCGACAACCCCGGCGCTGGCCAGGAGCTTCAGTTTTTCCGGCGTCCTCTTCAGCGACTCATTCGCTTCGATCAGGCCTTCTTTCAGCAGCTCGATAAAATCTGTCGCTTGCGTACAACGCAGCTTGATGGCCGCGGCCCAGTCGTGAATGACAGTGAGAATTGTGCCTTCGCGCGGCTCCGAAATCGCGTCGTAAGAGGAGTCCCTGGCCTGCACAACAGCTTCGGCAAACTGTTCCGGTGTTGCCCGGCGCGTATTTTTGAATCTATCGGCCAGCCCCTGAAAGAACTGGGCAAGAATCGCCCCTGAATTGCCGCGCGCGCCCATGAGGGCTGAGTCTGCCAGACATTGACTCATCCCGGAAAGACTTCGATCCCGGCAACTGATGGCGCCCTCGGCCACGCTTTGCAAGGTGAGGGCCATATTGGTCCCGGTGTCGTTGTCCGGGACAGGAAAGACGTTGATTCTATTCAAGTTTTCCTGCATCAGGATCACGCGTCTGGCTCCTGCGATGACGGCTCTCTTCAACCCTTGGCCGTCAAGATAGTCGATTTTCATGGGAACCTCATGCAGATCACGGGTTGCATCTGAATGCGGCAATGTACGGGCAATGGGCTTAAAATGCAAGGGAAAACCTCCTCTTGGTGTTGGCCCTATTTTCGCTTGATTCTTACAAAAAATCAAGCTATGTTTACCGAGTTTATCGGACTCCTGGGAGTGCGATATTAGCAGGATGCTCGCCTAAATTGCAGGATTCCCGGAACTTCAGGTCAGTTTGGAACGACGCCGTCGCACGTGGTTCTGTAACGCGGGTATCGCATGCGGCAAGATGATTCTCATGAACTTCAATTCACTCGGAGCAAGTAAAGTGACCAATCGATTCGCAGTCTGGCTGACAACGGTAATTATCTGCACATTTTCCGCCCAGGGCCTTTTTGCCCAGAGCGCGAAGGAACTGAACGCCACCGCCATGAAACAGTTCAGCAGCGGCAAGGCAGCGGAAGGTGTTGAATCTCTCAAGAAAGCGATTGCAGCTGACTCTACCTATGCGGAGTCTTATATCAACCTCGGTTTTCTTTACTACTCGAATGGCATGTTGAAACAGGCGGCGATGCTCTACGCAAAAGCGCTGCAGATAGAACCTGAAAACGCGTTGGCCCACAACAACATGGGCGCAGCCATGTTTGCCGCCGGCGACGTTAAACGCGCCATTTACGAATACAAGATGGCGCTCAAGTACAAGGGGGATTACCCGGAGGCGCACAACAATCTGGCATTTGCCCTCAATCAGATTGGCGCCGAGGATCTGGCGATAAAGGAGGCCGAAGAGGCGTTGAAGCTGAGGCCGGATTACGCGCGCGCCCACAACAATCTCGGCCTGGCCTATAACGCCAAGGGGGAACTGGAAACGGCTGAAAGTGAGTTTAAGAAGGCGTTGGATATCGACCCCAATCAGGTGGATACTATCAATAATCTGGGCATCGTTTACCGGGCACAGGGCAAACTGGATGAGAGTATCACAGTGCACAAACAGGCGCTGGCTCTTGACACCCTGAACGTAGAATCGTACAACAGCCTCGGCCTCGCCTACATGAACAAAGGAGATGTGGACGCGGCCATCGAATGGTTCGAAAAGGCTCTGAAGATTTCACCCAATTACGCGGTCAGCCACAACAATCTGTCGTACGCCTATTACAGCAACCTCAATTATGCGCTCGCCATGCAACATGCCAGGGCTGCCGAAAAGAATGGCTTGAAAATGGCCGAGCAGTACATGAATGACCTTTATAAGGCGCTCAATCCGGAGTATTTCAGAGCGCGCCATATTCTGGTCAAGACGCAGGCTGAAGCCGACTCTATTCTCGGTGAGTTGAAGCGCGGTGCCGACTTCGCCGTGCTCGCAGCGAAGAAGTCTGAGGACAAGAATACTGCCGGGCGCGGTGGGGACCTGGGGTATTTCAAAAAAGGAGATATGGCTCAGCAGTTCGAGGAGGCGATTCTCGGAACCAAGGTCGGAAATGTGAGCGCCGTGCTCAAGAGCGACCTCGGCTTCCACATCTTCAAGCGGCTAAAATAGCCGTCTCATTTCGGCAGAGCGGACAAATACTGCCTGGCTACCGTCATCGTCGGGTCGGTGGCCAGGGCCTGCTGCAGCGCTTTGCGGGCTTCGTCGGTCTTGCCCATCAACGTGTATACTCTCCCCAAATTTACCAGCGCGTTTGCTGACTTCGGCTGGAAGAGGTGCTCTTTCCTGTAAGCCTTAACAGCGTCTTCGTACTTGCCGAGCAGCGTCAGGGTGTTGCCGAGATTTAGATAGCCGTTCGGAATATCGGGATCAAGCGTGACTGCCTCGCGAAAGTACCCCAGTGCTTTTTCTGGCTGACTTTCTTGCTGAACGTAGAGGTTGCCGAGGGCATAATAGGTGTATGGATTTTGCTGATCTTTGGTCAGCGCTGTTTTCAGCGCATCGATAGCGCCTTCCGTATCTCCCTTTTTGGCCAGGGCCGTGCCGAGATTTTCAAGGTAGTTCGGTTCATCCGGCTTTAGTGCGACGGCTTTTCGGAAACTCTCGATGGCGGCGTCGAGACTCGCTTCCGCGCGGTAGGCCTCTCCCAGATGGAAGTGGGCATCTGCGTAGTCAGGGCGGATTTTGACCGCTTTCTCCAGCACGGATATAGCATTGCCGGCATCTCCTTCTTTCAGGTATACCTGACCCAGGAAGCAGAGGCCGGTTGCGTGCCCTTTCGAGTGGCGGAGTCCTTTGAGCAGGTAGGATTTGGCCGAGTCGAGGTAGGCCGTCTGCACGACTCGTTCCGTCCAGAATTCGAAGTAAGCCATGCCTTTTCGGACGTCGCTGTTTTCATCGCCCGCATCCACGTCGGGCAGCAGCGGCGCGACCGGGTCGCTCTCTTTTATCTCGCGCAGCGGTTTCCAATCTATTGGGTCTTTGCTCGCATCGATCCGGATCCAGTGGTCGGTGTTGATCACGCCGTGCAGCGTGTTTTCTGTTCCGGTTTGGTTCATATGGCACGAGACGCAGTCATCGTTTTCCGAGTGAGCAAATTTCGCCGTCTTGCCCGGAAGGCTTTCGGCCGCGTGACACTTATGACAGTTTTGCCGGTTGAAAGCGACTCTGGAAGTCTGAATCATGCCGTGCGAGTCGTGGCAGAGGTCGCAGCTCATCGCCTGGTGGCTGCCGTTAAAACAGCGGCTTTGCCGCAACCGGTAGGCGGTGTTTGCGACGCGAAATGTCTCTTTTCTTGGCGTCCCCGGCGAGTAGATCGAGCGCTGCCCGGCCAGAAGCATTCCCGGCCGAAAATCGAACCAGGTCTTTCCCTGGTGCAAGGCGCGCGCCTGTCCTTCGAGGTGGCACTGCTGGCAAACGTCGACTCTGCGCTGTGGCGAAAGGCGCACCGGATTGACGATGGTCATCGCGTTTTCCGATGGGAGGTTGAACTTTTCACCGTTTTCCTGCCGCACATGCAAATCGCCGGGGCCGTGACAGCTTTCGCAGCCGACACCCAGATGGCTCGGCGCCTGGTAACGGTCGTTCGCGGTTTTCAACAACTCCATATGACCGTTGTGGCACGAAAAGCAAAGGGGCGAGACAAAGCGCGAGAAACGGACATTATTGAATTCGCGATAGCCGGGGCTCAGATCCCAGCGATTTTTGTGAACGTACCACGTCAGCGGCAACTGGTAAAACATGCCGTGGTCGTTGTAGAAATACATACGGAGGTTGGCGCCCGAACCGATCACGTACTGCGCTTCCATCCACCGTTCGTGGACGACCTCGCCGTCGCTGTCCAGCCGGTACTCTCGCTGGAAGAAACGGCCGTCTTTGCGTACCATTTCATAGTAGAAATTTCCGTCCGGGTCGTAAACCGGCTCCTTCTGGGGAAAGGACTCGATAACATTGGTCGAGTCCATGCGCGACATCGAGCGGCCCGTGCGCGTCTGCCGGTAAGCCGCGTAAATCTCTGCATGGCAAGGTTGGCAGGATTCTGAACCCGTGTACTTTACTTCCGGAGCTGTGTTCAACAGCAGGAAGTCGCCGTCGGTTTCGCCGTCTTGCGGCACGGGCGAGCCCGCAGTCCATTTTCTGATGCCGGCGGTACCGGCTGCGATGGCAGCCACAATCAGCAGGGCGCGGATAAGGCCTTTTCGGCTGAACACTTGTTTCACGCTTTCATTCTCGGTCATGGGTCCTGGGTGCTCTTTTGAGCGTTGGTGGGTTCAATGCGTCGCGCCGCTGATCTGTTTGCTTTGCTGTGCCAACACCACATCTGCGGGCTGCCACTTTTTCAGAGTTTCCCAGCTCCTGAAGGCGCGGCGGTAGATGAGCTTGCAGGTCACCGTTATCGGGAACTCCGAACCGCTGAGCTGGAATTTGTAGTCAGACCTGTCTGTGGCCATCGCGGGAATTCGTGTATCCTCTTCGATGTGAACCAGCCGCCATTGTGGCGCCGGAAAGACCGGCCGACCTTTTTTGCTGCCTTTTACGCCGGAGTAGATGGGATGCGATTCGGCGAGAATCTTTGCAAACCCTTTTCCAGGCTGGTCCGCGTAGTTTCCCTCCGCAAGCGGCCCCTGTCCACCCCAGTAAGGAACGCGGTTTTCGCCGACGTAGTGCAGCGACCCGCCATTGGCGCCTTCAGCCCTGACCAGCAGAATCATGTTGCGCATTGGCTGGTCTGTCGGCACATGGTGACCGGCGCCGACGTTTTCAATTTCCACGCGCATCGTGAGGGACTGGTCGGAAACCGAGGCATGCGTGCGCATCTCTACGGCGGAGGCCAGAAATGTGCTGTCGCGCGAACCGGCCTGAGCATGTCTGGGAATACGGTACGGGTCTCTTGGAAGGCCGCCGTGACCGGGCGCGAAGTTATTTGTGACGCCGTCCGGGGGCATATGGCACTTCTGGCAGGTCACTCCTTGTTTGGGGTAGGGGCTTGCCAACCACTCCGAATAGGATTCGTAAATTGGCACCCCCCAATAACTGCCCCGGTGGCACGGTGCGCAAAACGTACTCTGCGAAATGACCGGGGAGAAGGTGTCCGGGTCTGGCACATCATCGTACGGACCGAAAAAGATCTGGTGGCCGTCCGGCGGTCGCAGCAAGTCGATCTGCATGACGCCGGTGTAAACATTCGGATCGCTTTCGATATGAACACCTTTGATCTTGTGGCAAAAGTCGCATGAGACGCCGAGTTTTTCTACGCCCTGCAGCGCGTTCATGTCGACGCCGACATGGTTTTTGACCGCAGCCGCCGGGGCGTGGCAGTTCGAGCAGTTGCCGTTTGAGTACGGATAATCGATCTTGTAGCCCGGAAGCACATCGGCGTTGCCCTGGCTGTCCGTACCGTTGTAGATGTTGAGAAACCGGGGGTTGGTGGCCGATTGAAAGTGCCCGTTGTGCGACCATTGGTCATAGATGAACGAGGCGTGGCAGTCTCCGCAGTTCTTGATGTCATCGTCCGGGTGCGGTGAGGGATCTACCCAGGCGTAGTTCTGATTGTCTTTCTCGTACAGAGGTGCCAGTTTGATTTGAACCGTGGTTTCGTCGTCGATGTCACCGATGAGGACACCACCGTTAAAGTAACCGCTTTTCCAGGCGGTCAGCATGAGGTGGTCGATGTCGCCACCGGCCTCGATCGCGAAATGTCCGGCCGCATCCGTGGTGTCCACGATGGCGGTGGTCTGGAGCCTGACGATGGCGCCGCTCACCGGCCCCTGCTCATCGACGACTTTGCCGGAAAAAATGGTTGGAGTCTGGGCTGCGGCCAACTGGATCTGTATGCTTAGAACGCAGACCCAGCCTAATCTACGCAGCCATATTCGTCTCAGTTCATCGTGTCGGCACATCCTGCTTTCTCCCTCTCTTTTGATGTGCGGCTGGCAGCCCGCGTTCAATTCGTACCGGAAACATTCGGCCGGTTGGTCGCCAGCGGGTTCGCACCCGAAAGACTGCGCAGGAAGAATATGAGGTCGGTTTTTTCCTGGCCGGTCAGGTGCAGCGGGCGCAGCAATTTACTCAGGTTCTCGTTGGCCCTGCCGCCGTTATCGTAGAAGTTGACAACGTCCTTCAGTGTTCTCATGCTGCCATCGTGCATGTAGGGCGCGGTGCGGGCAATGTCCCGTAACGTGGGTGTTTTGAATCTGCCGCGGTCCGTGTCGTTTTTTGTGACTTCGAACCGGCCGAGGTCACAGCCGGCGATATTCTGGCCGACACCCGTGTTGTGAAATTTTTCATCGGTAAAATTGGGTCCACTGTGGCAAACGCTGCATCGCAGTCGCTCACTCATAAAGAGTGCCAGCCCTCTCTGTGCAGACTCGGACAGTGCCTTCTTATCTCCGGCCTGAAAACGGTCGTACGGTGAGTTGCCAGAGAGAATCGTTCTTTGAAACGTGGCGATGGCTTTCACGATGGCGTCGGCTGTGACGTCGCTGCCAAACGCCGCTGCGAATTCTTCACGCATGGCCTCGTCCGCCTCGAGGGCTTCGACCACATGCTCCATCGTGTTATTCATTTCCACAGGATTTTCTATCGGGTGGATGATCTGCGCCTCAAGACTGGGCGCACGTCCATCGAGAAGCTGCGTCTTTCCGTAGAGGCGATTAACGATAGTAGGCGTGTTTCGCCGGCCACGCAACCCGGTGATACCCATAGCAACCGACCTGCCGTCGGCAAATCCGAGCAGCGGGTTGTGGCAGCTTGCACAGGAAATCGTTCCGTCGAGTGAGAGGCGTTCGTCAAAATAGAGTTTGCGTCCGAGGCGCACTTTTTCGAGGGTGATGGGGTTGTCTTCCGGGATCTGGTAGGGGAGAGCTTCAAGACCCAGGGGAATCTTGAGCACGTAATCGCTTTGCTGCCCGCCCGATTTCTGGCAGGAGAAACCGAGTAGCAGGAGCACGGAGAAGACACCGACTTCGACAGCAGCGGCCACACGTCTGTTTGCAGTCATTTTTATAGCCTGACGTGAAAATGATCAGTATTTTACGGAGTTTTTAGTCCGCAAAAATTACAAAACCATCACACTAAATGCAACGTGTTTTT